>CAMAQU010000102.1 GCA_945860425.1 Sphingomonas paucimobilis | reverse complement strand
CCATCGCTTTGAAACGCAGACGCGGACAGGCAAGGGTTTTCAGGTGCTGATCGATATTCCATTCCAGACAGAATCCCCAAGGTTGGAGGACGCATGACCATCCGAACCATTCTCGTCGATGATGAAACCCTTGCTATTCAGGGCCTTGTCTTGAGGCTTGAAGCGCATCCTGATGTTGAGATCATTGAAACGTGCAGCAATGGCCGAGAGGCCATTCGCGCGATTAAGACGCACAAGCCCGATCTGGTCTTTCTGGATATTCAGATGCCTGGATTTGACGGGTTTTCCGTTGTGTCCGGCCTTGCCGAGTTGGAGCCGCCCCTTTTTGTCTTTGTGACCGCCTATTCAGACCATGCCATCCGTGCATTTGAGGCGCAGGCGACGGATTATCTGATGAAACCCGTGGAAGAGGATCGGTTGGCCGCGACGTTGGAGCGAGTTCGCCAACGACTGGCCGAGAAAAAGGGCGTGGAAGAGGCCGGGCGGCTGAAAGAGGCGCTCGCCGAACATGCACCCGATGTTCATGAAGAAATTGTTGATGGCGAAGATGCCCCCGCCGCCAATCGCTTTGAAAAGCTGATAAATATCAAGGATCAGGGGCAGATTTTCCGCGTTGATGTCGACACGATTGAACGCATTGATGCCGCCGGTGACTATATGTGCATCTATACAGGCGGAGAGACGTTGATCCTGCGCCAGACAATGAAAGACATGGAAAAGCGCCTTGATCCCCGCAGATTTCAGCGTGTGCATCGCTCAACAATTGTCAATCTGGATCTGGTTAAACAAGTGAAGCCGCACACCAATGGGGAATGTTTCCTTGTTCTTGAGTCCGGCGCGCAGGTGAAGGTGAGCCGCAGCTACCGTGATGTGGTGGCGCGCTTCGTTCACTAAACCCAGACATTTCAACGTTCAAAAGCTGTCCCCGTTAAAAGGTCCATAAAGCCACGCAGATGTTCGACAGACGCTATTTGCTCGGCTACAACCCCTGTCATGACTGATCGCCCTTCGACACCGTTGCTCGATACGGTAACCATTCCTGCCGATTTGCGCAGTTTGCGCCCTGACCAGCTTCGTCAGTTTGCGGATGAACTCCGCGCGGAAACCGTGTCTGCCGTGTCCGTGACGGGCGGCCATCTTGGCGCCGGCCTTGGCGTTGTAGAACTGACAACGGCCATTCACTACGTCTTCAACACGCCTGATGACAAGCTCATCTGGGACGTTGGGCACCAATGCTATCCGCATAAAATCCTCACCGGGCGGCGTGATCGCATTCGCACCCTTCGGCAAACTGGGGGACTATCCGGTTTCACGAAGCGCGCTGAGAGCGACTATGATCCTTTTGGTGCAGCGCATAGCTCAACATCGATTTCTGCGGCCATTGGCTTTGCCATTGCCAATAAGATGAAGAATGCGCCGGGCAGGGCGATTGCCGTCATTGGCGATGGCGCGATGTCGGCGGGCATGGCCTATGAGGCAATGAATAATGCGGCCGATGCGGGCAATCGCCTCATCGTTATTCTCAATGATAATGACATGTCGATTGCCCCCCCAGTTGGCGGGCTGTCTGCTTATTTGGCGCGGCTTGTCTCGTCACAACCATTCTTGAACCTGCGCGAATTGGCGAAGAAGATTTCACGCCGCCTCCCAGCGCCCTTGCATATTGCCGCGCGCAAGACCGATGAATTTGCCCGTGGCATGGCCATGGGCGGCACCTTGTTTGAGGAACTGGGCTTTTATTATGTCGGCCCCATTGATGGCCATAATCTCGACCACCTGATCCCCGTGCTGGAAAATGTGCGCGATGCCGCCGAAGGGCCGTGCCTGATCCACGTCGTGACCAAAAAGGGCCATGGCTATGCGCCCGCAGAAGCTGCCGCCGATAAATATCATGGCGTTCAAAAATTCGATGTAGTGACAGGCGCTCAGGTCAAAGCTCCGCCGGGGCCGCCCTCCTACCAAAATGTTTTTGGCGAAACGCTTGCAAAAATTGCCGATACCGATCCTCGAATTTGCGCAATTACAGCGGCTATGCCGTCGGGCACGGGGGTGGATAAATTCGCCAGCGCCCACCCAGATCGGGCCTTTGATGTGGGCATTGCTGAACAGCACGCCGTGACCTTCGCCGCAGGACTTGCCGCGCAAGGAATGCGCCCCTTTTGTGCGATTTACTCCACTTTCTTGCAGCGGGCCTATGATCAGGTCGTGCATGATGTGGCGATCCAGAATTTGCCAGTTCGCTTTGCGATTGATCGGGCGGGCCTGGTCGGTGCCGATGGATCCACCCATGCAGGGTCATTTGATATCACCTATCTGGCGACCTTGCCCAACATGGTGGTGATGGCGCCGTCTGATGAGGCCGAGCTGGTGCATATGACCTACACAGCCGCGCTGCATGATAGCGGGCCGATTGCTGTGCGCTATCCGCGTGGCAATGGAACAGGGATTGCCTTGCCCGAAACGCCAGAGCAGCTTCCCATTGGGAAGGGCCGGATTGTTCGTCAGGGTAAGAAAGTCGCCATCCTCTCGCTTGGCACGCGCTTGGAAGAAGCGTTGAAGGCGGCAGAGCAGCTTGAGGCGCGGGGCCTGAGCACAACGGTTGCTGATCTGCGCTTTGCCAAGCCGCTGGATACTGACTTGATCCGGACGTTGCTGACCACGCATGAGGTTGCGGTGACGGTTGAGGAGGGGGCCATTGGCGGCTTCGGCGCGCATGTCCTCACGATGGCGAGTGATGAGGGCTTGATCGACGCGGGTCTGAAATTGCGGACGCTGCGCCTGCCTGATGTGTTTCAAGATCAGGATAGCCCGCAAAAACAATATGATGATGCGGGGCTAAACGCGCCGCACATTGTCGAAGCGGCGCTCAAGGCTTTGCGGATTAATTCGGCGGTGGCCCAGTCTGAAAAGCGCGCCTGAGCCAAGATGGCGAAACAGCGTGCGGATCAAATGCTGGTCGATCGCGGCCTAGCAGACAGCTGCGCGCGCGCCCAAGCCTTGATCCTCGCCGGGTCGGTCTATGCAGGCGACCGAAAGGTTGAAAAGGCAGGCCAGCCAATTTCTGAGGACGTGCAACTCACCGTGCGGGGCCGGGATCATCCTTGGGTATCCCGCGGCGGAATTAAGCTCGACCATGCGCTGACGCATTTCAGATGGGATGTTGCGGGGCAGATTGCCATTGATGTTGGGTCTTCGACGGGCGGCTTCACCGATGTGTTGTTGACGCGGGGCGCCGCCAAAGTGTTCGCCGTGGATAGCGGCACAAACCAGCTCGCTTGGAAGTTGAGGCAGGATGAGCGGGTTATTGTGCAGGAACGCACCAGTGCCCGGCTCCTCACGAACGTGCATATCCCGGAAGCCGTTGATCTCATCGTGTGTGACGCAAGCTTCATCAGCCTTGCAAAAGTTCTGGAGCGCCCCTTGTCCTTTGCAAAGCCGGGCGCGGGCCTGGTCGCGCTGATCAAGCCGCAATTTGAGGCCCGTCGCGATGAGGTCCCCAAAGGGGGGGTCATCCTTGACCCAGCCGTGCATGACAGGGTCTGTGTGGAGGCGAAAAGCTGGTTGACCGAGCTTGGTTGGCTCGTAGAAGGCATAACCGAAAGCCCGATCAAAGGGCCTGAAGGCAATATTGAATTTCTGATCGCCGCGCGAAAGCCCGCCTGAACGGTCAATTGGGGGATTATGAAAGCCTGTCTGCGCCTTCTTGCCGGAGTGGCCTTGATGTGCCCTGCTATGGCCATGGCGCAACGCACCTCCGAAAATCTGGTTACCCAATCCGCAGATGCATTTGGCAAGACCATCGGCAGTGAGAAAATTGGCCTGTATAATGCAGAAGATGTGCGCGGATTTAACCCCGTTGACGCCGGCAATGTGCGCATTGAAGGGCTTTATTTTGACCATGTAGAACGCGTGCCAGCGCGGATTGTTGAAGGATCAACAGTGCGTGTCGGCCTTTCGGCGCAGGGCGTGCCTTTTCCCGCGCCTACCGGGATCGTGGATTATAGCCTGACCCTTTATGAGGGAAAGTCGATCCTTAGCGGGATGGTTGAGCGCGGCCCCTTTGGCGGCGTTGCAGGTAATTTGGAACTCAGGCTTCCCCTTGCTGGTGAAAAGCTTGGCATAGCCGGTGGATTTGGCTTTCGGGAGCAGGTTCGGCCAGAGGGTGGTCGCAACGGGTTCCGCTCCTATGGCGGGTCCGTCGTCTGGCGCCCGACGGGTGCTGCCATGTTCACCGTTTTTGCAGGTGCGTTCACAAATCGCGGAGATGAGGCGCGTGTGACGATCTTCCCGGCTGCCGGCGAAGACTTGCCAAATGTGCCGCGTGGCCAGTTTCTTGGCCAATCGTGGACCGACCGTAATGGCATGGGCACGACCTTTGGGGGCATCGGTAAGCTTGCTAAAGGGCCATGGTTGTTTGAGGCGGGTTTGTTTGAGTTCCGCACGCATAGCGAAACCAATTTCGCTGACCTTTTGCGCGGCGTTAAGGCTGATGGCTCAGCCAGCAGCCGAACAATTATTTATGATCCTGATAGCGAAACCCGCAGCTTTTCCGGCGAGGGACGCGTTACCCGTCTTTTCCGGATGGGTGCGGTTGAGCATCGCATCATCGTCAGCGCCCGGGGGCGGGTGAAGGATCGCCTATTTGGCGGTGTTCAGCGGATTGATCTGGGACCAAGCTCTGCAATCACGCCAGATTTCCAAGCAAAACCAGTGTTGCTGCCTCAGGTGAAAGATGAGGACCATGTTCAGCAAATGAACTGGGGGCTGGCTTATGGCTTTAAGTGGCTGGATCGAGGTAGCGTTGATCTTTCGGTCTCGCACACAAGCTATACGAAAAAATTGGACTTTGCAGATGTGCGGCTGCCTGTTTTGGAAACGCGGGATAATCCCATTTTAGTGACGGCGGCTGGCTCCGTTCGTCTGAATCGTCATCTCTCGCTTTATGGCGGCTATGTCCGGGGGCTGGAAGAGGCCCTGATTGCCCCTGATGTTGCCACCAATCGCTCCGAAGCGCCGCCCGCCATTCGCACGCGCCAGATTGATTTCGGCTTGCGCTATGGTGTGACGCCAAAACTCACTTTGGTTGCGGGTCTGTTTTCCGTCAGCAAGCCCTATTTCAACCTTGATCCGTCTATGCGCTATCGTCAGTTGGGGCAGTTTGATAATCGCGGTTTAGAGCTTTCCCTAGCAGGGGCCGTTGCGCCGGGCGTCACCCTGGTCGCCGGCTCGCTCTTTCTTGATCCTGTTATCTCGGGAGAGGCCGTGACCGCTGGGTTGATCGGCAAGCAGCCCGTGGGATCTGTGCGTCGCCGCAGCATTGCTAGTATTGATTGGCGATTTGCCGGCGGCACAAGCCCGATATCCATCGATGTGGCGCTGGAAAGCTTATCATCCCGCATGGCCAATCTCCTTAACACCTTGGTTGCGCCGCCGCGTGAAACGATCAATTTGGGCGGGCGCTATCGCTTTAAGGTGGATGGTCATGCTCTGCTTCTTCGCGCTCAGATGCTCAATTTGTTGAATGATTATGGCTGGCAAGTCTCCTCCAGCGGGGGCTTCACCTATTCCAGCGGGCGCACTTATATGGCCCAGCTCGTTTTTGATATTTGATCTGCCTCAGGAACAAGCCGGAATTGGCACTTGCTGCACGGCTCGGCGGGCCTAAACTCCAGCCATAGTTTTGAAGGAGGCGATTATGACCGCAAAGACACATAAGGCCGCATCTGGATCCTTTCTCGGTTGGGCGGTCATCATGGTGCCGCTCATCGTGGGTCTTGGCATGGTGTCTGGCTGGCTTGCCAATTCTGGCTATGACAATGGCTGGTTTCTGGCGATTGAACGCCCCGACATCATTCCCCCCGGCTGGGTTTTTGGTGTTGTTTGGACGATTTTGTACATCATGATTGGCGTATCGCTCGCCATGATATTGGCCGCGAAGGATGCGCCGGGGCGCGGGAGGGCGCTGACGCTGTTTATGGCCCAGTTGGTGCTGAATTTGGCCTGGTCTCCGCTCTTCTTTGCTTGGCATCAGGTCACAATCGCCTTTTATCTTATTCTTGTGATTTTGGCGCTGACGATCGCGACAAGCTTTGCGGTTGCGCCCATTCGTAAGGCTGCGGCGTGGCTCTTGCTGCCCTATATGGTCTGGCTCAGCTTTGCCTCGATCCTGAATTATCAGATTGATCAACTCAACCCCAATGCGGAAACCCTTGTCTCCGCCGCTGCGCGTCCCCAAATAGGGGGCTGATTGGCCTTTGGCTCTAAGGATAAAGACATGCAGACCGAAAACCGCTTCTTCGATGACCTCTCCAAGCTTGTGAATGGCGCGGCCGGCACGATTGCCGGCATGGGCCGCGAAGCTGAGTCCGCCACGCGCGAAAAATTCCGCGAATGGATTGGCGGGAT
>CAMAQU010000101.1 GCA_945860425.1 Sphingomonas paucimobilis | reverse complement strand
GGCGATCCTCTGGGGTCTCCTCTTGGGATCGGCCTTTCTGGTCGTGGGCGCGCGCGCCCTTGGCCTGATCCGTTATATTCGGGAGCCTTTGCTGGTGGCCTTCTCAACCGCTTCTTCAGAAGCCGCCTTCCCCCGCACGCTTGACGCGCTGGATCGCTTTGGCGTGCCGCGCCGGATTGGCAGCTTCGTTCTTCCGCTCGGCTATTCCTTCAATTTGGATGGCTCGATGATGTACATGACCTTCGCGACGATCTTCATCGCGCAGGCCTATGGCATTGATCTGACGCTGGGGCAGGAAATCCTGATGCTGCTGACCTTGATGCTGACGTCAAAGGGGATGGCCGCTGTCCCGCGCGCAAGCCTAGTTGTCATTTCCGCAACGCTGGCCATGTTCGGCATTCCAGAGGCAGGCCTGCTGCTCATCCTGGGCGTTGACCATTTCCTCGATATGGGCCGCACCGCGACCAATGTTGTCGGCAACACTGTCGCCAGCGTTGTCATCGCAAAATGGGAAGGCACTCTCGACGAGCCAGAGCCCCCCGAACATGAACCGCCCCACGCCCCATCTTCCCATCATGGCACCGCCCACCCCGCCCCGCGCGAAGGTGAACCCGGCGGCGTGAGCTGAAACAACTCCAGGAGGGCCCCATGATCCGCACATTATTCCTCGACCATCCAGCCGAAGTTGAGGAAGGCTATTTCCAGCATATGGGCGTCGCCGCCCGCTTTGGATTTGCGATGATCTGGGGGGGCATGAAGGCGCTGGTCCACGCCATTGTCCCCGCTTGGTGCGTGACGAGCGGCAGCGACACGATCCGCCGTCTCCATAACATCATGGTCGAAAAGCGCGGCGCAAAACAGGCCGCCACCATAGAGGCCATGACCATCGAATGGGTGATTTGACCGCGCCTATTTGGGTCAGCCGTGCCGATGGGCTGAACCTCGCGGCGCGCCATAGGCCGGGCCGAGCAGATCGGCCCATTCTCGTCTTTCTGCCGGGCTATGCATCGGACATGCAGGGGAGCAAGGCCATCGCGCTCGACGCATGGGCAGAGCAAACCGGCCATGCATTGCTGCGTCTCGACTATGCAGGCTGTGGAGAAAGCGAGGGCGCATTTGAGGATGGAACCCTTGCCAGCTGGCGCGATGATGCACGACTGGTTATCGATCACTTGGCCCCTGGCCCCATCGTCCTGATTGGTTCCTCCATGGGCGGGTGGCTCGCCCTGTTGCTGGCCCGCGATCTGGGTGCGCGCGTGCGCGGAATGGTCGGCATCGCAGCCGCGCCCGATTTTACGCAATGGGGCTTTAGTGAAGTGGAAAAGGGGCTGCTCCAGCAGCAGGCCCGCCTGTTGCGCCCGTCCGATTATGGACCAGAGCCGATGGTCACCACACGCGCTTTTTGGCACTCAGGCCAGAGCCTGTGTCTGCTCGACACGCCGATTGAGATCGATTGCCCGGTGCGCCTGCTGCAAGGGCAGCAAGACCCCGATGTGCCTTGGGAGATTGCGCTGCGCATCACAGAGCAGCTGTGTTCAGCCGATGTGCAGCTTCACCTGATCAAGGATGGTAACCATCGTTTGTCACGCGACACGGATCTTGTACTGCTGACAGACGTTATTGCCAGATTGATGGAGAGCCTGTGAGCATCCTTATTGCCTTTGCCCTTGCCAGTTCTGCGCCCCCTGTCGTGCAGACGGATGAAGCGATGTTCCGGGAATGTGTCACGCTGATCAGCAGCGATGCGGACGCCGCCATTGCCTTTGCCGGGCGCTGGCGGGTGGACGGGGGCAATGTGCTGGCGCGGCAATGCCTTGGCATGGCCTATGCAGCGCAAGAAAAATGGGCCTCTGCCATGACCGCCTTTGAACAGGCGGGCAATGCCTCAGAAACCGCAAAGGATGGCCGGGCAGCGGGCATTTGGGTGCAGGCGGGCAATGCCGCTCTTGCCGCCGGAGATGCGGTGCGGGCGCGCGGCTATTTTGATGCAGCCCTTATTTTGGGGACACTGACCGGCCCGGATGCAGGCTTGACGCATCTTGATCGTGCGCGTGCACTTGTTGCAGTCGGTGACCCAATCCGGGCGCGGGCCGATCTCGACATGGCGGTCAAACTTGTGCCGGAAGATCCGCTGGCTTGGCTCTTATCCGCTACACTGGCGCGCCGGGCAGGTGATCTTGGTCGTGCGCAAATGGATATTGGAGAGGCTGTTAAACGCGCGGCCGATGACCCTTCTGTCGCGCTGGAAGCTGGCAATATCGCAGCCCTATTGGGCCATGACGCTGCCGCGCAAACCGCTTGGGAAGCCGCCGCCCGATTGGCCCCGGAAAGCCCCCAAGGCAAAGCGGCGCAAAGGGCGCTGGAGCAATTTGGAGGTGAAGTCCCCGCGCCGACACCGCCAAAGCCCTGAGCCTTGGCTGATATAAGTGCTTTTCCCAGATCTGGGGATCGCCTATTCTGCGGTTCATCAATGAATAGTCATCGTGCGCACAGACGCGCCGAGCCCAAGGAGTTGAGGTGATCAAATATCTTCACACCATGATCCGCGTATCTGATCCAGATGCGACCATCCGGTTCTTCTCCCTTCTTGGTCTTCAGGAATTGCGGCGCTTTGACTATGAAGCGGGTCGGTTCTCGCTCATCTTCCTTGCAGCCCCTGGGAATGAAGAGGCGCAAGTTGAACTCACCCATAATTGGGATGAAAGCGGCTATGGCGAAGGGCGCAATTTCGGCCATCTCGCCTATAGCGTGTCCAATATTTATGAGACCTGCCAGAGGTTGATGGAGGGCGGCGTGACGATCAACCGTCCCCCGCGCGATGGCCGAATGGCCTTTGTCCGCTCGCCTGACAATATCTCGGTCGAGCTGCTTCAAGACGGCGATGCGCTGCCCCTTGCCGAACCTTGGGCCTCCATGCCCAATATCGGCCATTGGTGAGGACAAGGTCATGACAGTCGAAATCGTCCGCATTCCCGTTTTGTCTGACAATTATGTCTGGCTGATGCACGATGCTGCATCGGGAGAGACAGTCGTGATCGACCCCGCCGTTGCCGAACCTGTGTTGGAGGCGGCGGCCGAGCGCGGCTGGCGCATCACCCAAATTTGGAACACGCACTGGCACCCCGACCATGTCGGCGGCAATGCGGAGATTAAGGCGGCAACCAATTGTTCCATTTCCGGCCCCACCGCCGAAGCGGAGCGCATCCCGACATTGGATCATAAAGTCACTGGCGGGGATCAGGTGAAGATTGGCAAAATTACAGCCGACGTGATTGACGTTCCTGCGCACACCGCGGGGCACATCGCCTATCACCTGCCGAGCGAGAAAACCGTCTTTGTCGGCGATACCTTGTTCGCCATGGGCTGTGGCCGATTATTTGAAGGCACGGCCGAACAAATGTTCGACAATATGCAACGCCTCGCCGCTTTACCCGATGAGACGGCGGTCTAGTGCGCGCATGAATATACGCTCTCCAATGGCCGCTATGCGCTTGTAGCAGAGCCGGACAATGAACATATTGTTGCCCGGATGAACGCCGTGGAAGCCGCGCGCGCGCGCGGCGACGCTACCGTACCGACCAGCATTTCTCTGGAAAAGGCGACCAACCCTTTCATGCGCGCAAAAAACGCGCAGGAGCTGGCGGAACGCCGGGCAGCCAAAGATAGTTTTCAATAAGTACTGACGGGAGAATTAAAATGCGCAGACTAATCCTTCCCTTGGCGTTGATCACGCTCGCGGGCTGCACTCTTCAGCCGACCGAGAAGCGCCTTCAGATACAAGCGCGTGAGGCCGCACGGCTGGAGGCTGACCTGGCCGGATTCACCGCCGGCAAGCCCGTCAATTGCATGATGAGCCGTGATGCGCGCGGGCCCGAAGCCTATGGCGACCACAGCCTGATCTTCCATGCGGGCCGCAATCTCATTTACCGCAATGATACAATCGGCTCTTGCCGGGGCGTCGGCCGCGGGGAGGCATTGATCATCCGGCAAACATCAAGCCAGATGTGCGCGGGCGATATCGCCCGCACGGCCGATCTCGTCGCAGGGTTTGAAACCGGCTCTTGCGCGCTCGGTCCCTTCATCCCTTATCGCCGCACCCGACCTTAGCCTTTGTACAAAGCGTCCAGCCTGTCCCCATAGGTCTGGCGGATGACATGTCGCCTGATCTTCAAACTGGGCGTCAGCATTTCATTGTCGATGGTAAAGGCATCGGGTGTCAGCGTGATCTTGCGGACTTTTTCCGTGACCGAAACCTGCGCATTGACTCGGTCTACCGCCGCCATGACCGCACTGCGAAAGGCGGGAAGGCCGCACAGTGCCGACAGATCATACTCCTCGCCATTGGCCTGCGCCCATTCCACCGCCCATTCTGGATCGGGCACGACAAGACCGACCAGATGGGGCCGCTTGTCGCCTGACACCATCGCTTGGAAAATTTCGGGCTGGAGCGTGAGCATCCCCTCCACCTTTTGCGGACTGACATTCTCGCCCTTATCGTTGACGATGATGTCCTTCTTGCGATCGGTGATGCGGATGCGGCCCTTGTCATCAATTTCGCCGATATCGCCGGTGTGCAGCCAGCCATTTTGAAGCACACGAGCCGTCTCTGCCTCATTGCGCCAATAGCCATGCATCACCAATTCACCGCGCACGAGGATTTCGCCATCCTCAGCAATTTTGACCTCAACATTCTTCATCGGCGGGCCGACCGTATCCATTTTCAGCCCGGCCTTGGGACGATTGCAGGAAATGACGGGGGCAGCTTCGGTCTGGCCATAGCCCTGCAGCATCGACAGCCCCATTGCATGGAAGAACACGCCAATGTCGGGGTTCAGCGGTGCCCCGCCAGAGACCATGGCCTTCATCCGCCCACCAAAGCGTTGCTGAATTTTGGGCCGCAATGTCCGGTTGATGACGGCATTTAACGGCCGATCCCAAAGCGAGAGGCCGCCGGCCAATTCCTTTGCGCCCAGCGCAAGCGCGCGGCGCATCAATGCCTGCGGCAACGCACCTTGCTTTTCGATTTGCTTCAAAATCCGGGCGCGCAGCACTTCAAATAGGCGCGGCACAACGACCATGAGGGTGGGACGTGTTTCTTCAATATTGGACGCGAGCTTTTCCAGTCCTTCCGAATAATAGATCTGCGCGCCGAGACCGATGGGGAAATGCTGCCCGCCTGTATGTTCATAGGCATGGCTAAGGGGCAGGAAGGACAGGAAGACTTCGTCATCCCATCCAAAATCCTCGGCAATAATTTCAGCACAGCCTTCAACATTACACAGGATCGCGCCATGATGCTGGCGCACGCCACGCGGTGCGCCGCCCGTCCCGCTGGTGTAAATGATGCAGGCCAGATCATCGCGTTTGAAATTGGCGGCGGCATGGGCTGCAAAGGCATCGACATCCGCCGGGCCAGACACAAGGTCTGCCCAGTTTTGAATTGTCACGCCCGTGGACTGACCAACCCGCAACGGCTCTATCCCAATCAGCTGGTGCGTGCGCGTGGCCCGGATGGCCGCGGGCATAACCGATTGCGCCAGCTTGGGCGTAGACACGATAATGGCGCTGGCCCCGGAATCTTCGATGATATGCTGGTGATCCCGCTCCATATTCGTCGTGTAGGTCGGCACGGTGACGCAGCCTGCCGCCATGATGCCAAGATCGGCAATGCACCATTCAGGGCGGTTCTCCGATACCAGCATGACCCGGTCACCCGGTTCCAGCCCCAAAGACTTGAGCGATTGGGCCAGGGCTGCAACCTGATGCGCGGCCTCGGCCCAGCTGATCGGTTGCCAAGCGCCCTCATGCTTTGCCCAAAGAAAGGGCGCATCGCCCTGTTCCTTTGCCCGGGTGAAAAACATTGTCACCAAATTTGGGAAATGTTCAAACTCCCTCACGCCGCGTCTCCCGATCATAGTGTTCTAAATTATTGGTCCTGAGTTTCTTTTGCCGAGTTTAGGTCACTCACTCAAGCCCACACCGTCACTGCGCGGGTCAGCGGCCCCCACCCAGCCAGAGGTGGTGCGTTCCGCCGCATTGGCTTTGGATGGGCTAATCGGGTTGACGCGCACCACATGACCAAGCTGCGTCAGGGCATCCGCCTGCGCCGCCAAGGGTGTCCCGCTTTCAATCAGAATGGCATCGCCGCTAAAATAGATATTGGGTGCGGCAAGCGCGGCCTGTGCACGCATCCCCCAATCTAGATGGGCGATCAGCGTCTTGGCCACTTGCATGATGATCCGCTTGCCCCCTGCTGCGCCAACCGCGAAAATGGGCTGTCCATCCGGCCCATAGACAATGGTCGGCGACATAGACGATACGGGCCGCTTGCCCGGCTGTGGACGATTGGCAACAAGCACCCCTTCCCTCATCGGGGCAAGGCTGAAATCGGTCATCTCATTGTTCAAAACCATTCCAGCAGCCACCAGCTGGCTGCCAAATGGGCCTTCCACCGTTGAGGTCATGC
>CAMAQU010000100.1 GCA_945860425.1 Sphingomonas paucimobilis | reverse complement strand
ACCATTGATGCGGCTTATGTGAATGCGCAGTTGGCCGATGTCGCCAAAAATGTCGACCTGAGCAAGTACGTCTTGTAAGGGAAAACAGCGCCATTTATGCTCTTGGTATCAGGATGCCAAGGAGAGTGTGATGGGACGATCTGGCGGCTGCCATTGCGGCGCAATTCGGTATGACGTGGAAGGGGACCCCCAGCATGTGGCGCTGTGCCATTGCAGCGATTGTCGGCGCAGCGCGGGCGCGCCGCTGGTCAGTTGGGCAGCCTTTTCGGAAGACGAATTGACGGTGACACAGGGGCAGCCCATCACGTTCAACTCATCAGGGGCCGCGATGCGCAGCTTTTGCGGCACATGCGGAACGGGGCTGTTCTATCGCAACGCAGACATGCTCCCCGGCATTGTCGATATCCAGTCGGTGACGCTTGATGACCCAGAAGCTCTGCCACCTGACGCCCATATTCAGGTGGCTGAGCGGCTACACTGGATGGACGATTTGGACAGCCTGACCCGGTTTGAGCGTTTTCCCGGGATGGAATAACGACCCCTACTGGCAACAGCTCAGCAGATGTTCGAAAACCACCATGGATGACAGGGCGCTTCCCGTGTGCAAAAAGGGCGCGCTTTGACCAATGACACTGACATTCGCGCGCAAGACGTAACCAGCCACGACGTTGCCAAAGGCGCGGGGACAACGCTGTTGGCGCGGCTTGGGGCTGTTGTCGAAGTGGTGGCACAGCCCGCCTATGTTTGGCTGTTTGGCCTTGCCAGTTACGGGATTTACACAGCACTTTGGGCCGCAATTACACTGGTTCAGAATATCGCCAATCTCGGCATGACAACCGCATTGCAACGAACCGTTCCACAAGCAAAATCTGAACGCGAAGCCGTCGCAGCCTTGCGCGCCGCCACCATATTGGGCGTCACCCCCTGTTTGGTGATCGCCCTTTTTGCATCGATTTTTGCCTCCAGCCTGACCCATATCTTCAATGCGGCAGACAAGGATGTTCAGCAATTAGGCCTGTTCATCACCCTCTTTGCTTGGGCCCTCCCCCTTTGGGCTTTTATTGAGGTCGCAACCTCGGCCTTGCGGGCGCGCCGCGTCTTTGGGGCTGAAATCCGCCTGCGGCTTTTTTGGGAGCAAGTGGTGCGCCTGATTGCGGCCAGCGGCTTTTGGCTTGCAGGCTTTGGCACCTTATCGCTCTTCTACGCCCATTTGGCGTCGCTTGTGATCATCTGCGGATTATGCGTCCGGCTGATCGCACGCCACTATGATTTGTCCCTCCTTGCGTCTGGCCCCGATCAACGCCCAATCTGGCGGGAAACTTGGTTTGCCGGAATTTCGATCATGCCGGCCAATCTGGTCGCCCGCGCGTTCAGCGATGTACCAACGTTGGTTCTCAATGCCCTGCTGCCCGGTGCCCAAGGCGCAGTTGCTGGGGCGCAATTTGCGCTGATCCGAAAAGTCGCCTCCATCGTCCAGACCGTCCGGATCGCTTTTGCCTATGTTCTGTCGCCACTCGCCTCAGCCGCTTCGGCAGGCGGCAAGACCGCAGTCGAGCCGATTTATGCCTTTGCAACCCGCGTTTCTCTGAGCGTCGCGATGCCGGTCAGCCTTGTTCTGATCGCCGGGGGAGAGAGCATTTTACAAGCCATCGGAAGAGGCATGGAAGGCGCCTATCCTGCGCTTGTCCTGTTGCTGGCGGCTCGGTTCGCAGAAGCGGCAACGGGCACAGCCATGCCCATTCAGCAAGTCGTGTCGCGCTATAGAAGCCAGCTTTTGAGTTCCATTGTGGGTGTCACGGTGGCGCTGCTCACTGGACTGTTGCTGCTTCCAGAATCCGGCCTATTGGGCATGACAGTCGCCGTTGCTCTTGGTCTTACCGTGACATCGGCCGTTCCTCTGGCGCAGCTCTTCCGGCAGGACAATCTCCACCCATTTGCCCGTCCATTTGGCAAGGTCACGCTTCGGGCAGGCCTCGTGTCGATCCTCGCCTTTGGGCTAGCCGCCGCGATGAACACCCTGCCAATTGGGCTTGCCCTGCCGGGCCTCATCCTGCTGATGCTGGCGGCACTTTGGGCGTCATGCCGCTATGCCTTGCCAATCGAAGACAGACAGTCCTTGGGGTCAGTCGGCCGTCGTTTGCGCCTCGTCTGACCGGCGCTTGAGAATCTGCTCGGCCAGCGCATGATCACTCGGCTTATCGACATCTATGGCCGCCTCGGCAAAGCGCATCGGCACCAATCGCGCGGTAAGGCCAAGCCGCTTGCCCGCTTTCTCCAGCGCCGCCGCCAGACCAATGGTGCGCGTGATCGCACGCAAGGCCAGCAACGGGCCGAAATGCAAAAACAGCTTCCAAGCTTTTTTGCGATCCTGCTCCGCCTCTGCCCACAGCAAGAGCGCAGGACGCGCCGAACCCGAGGTCAGGGCGAACAAATTGCAGCCAGACCAATCGCCATCGGCAAAGCGCAGCCAAGTCCGCTTATTCCCGGGATAGGCGGCCTCCAGTCTTTGGCGTTCGACCATAGCAACCGCGACATCGCCCGTCGCCTCAGCCAAAAAGGCCTCCACCATATCGCGGGTCAAAAGCGGGTGGTCTGCGGTTGTCACCAGCACCGGCCAGTGCACATCCGCGCGATCCATCACATCCAATATGCTGGTCGAAATACCCCGTCCGCTCCTCATAATCTCTGCCGACCCGCCGTCCGAGACAGCCGGCCTCAACGCGTCGGGTGCTTGTGTCAGAACGATGATCCGGTCGATCTGCGGCACGCTGGACAGGGTGCGCACCACGCGCGTGACCATCGGCTCCCCGCTCACCGGAACCAACGCCTTCCAGTCCATGCCGAAATGGCTGGCCATTGGATCTGGGCCGGGTCGCTGGCCAGCCAGGACCAGCACCGTCCAACGGGAAAGATTATTGGTCACCTTTTTGCCTCAAAGCTTGCATAAACACCGCCCATGAACCTTGCCATTTTCGATCTTGACCGCACCTTGACGAAGGTTGGCACCTACACGCCCTTTCTGATTTTTGCAGCCCTTCATCGCGCACCTTGGCGACTGGCGCTCTTGGCGCTCTGGGTTTTGGCGATGAGCGGCTATGTGATTGGCCTATTTTCGCGCAAGAATCTGAAGGAAATTGGTTTTTTCCTGCTGATCGGGCGGCGAATCCCGGCGGAGGCCCTTCAACGTTTGGCCAAGGAGTTTGCCCGCCTAACCCTTGCCAAAAATATGGCAGCAAGCGCGCAGTCGCAAATTCAATCCGAAAAAAGGCGGGGATCCGTATTGATGGTCGCCACGGCGTCGCCAGATTTTTACGCGGCAGAAATTGGTTCCTTGCTTGGCTTTGACTTGGTCGTGGCCACGCGTCAGTCCCGCTTACCCAATGGGGATTACAGCTTTCGAATTCTAGGTGAGAATTGCTACGGACCGTCCAAGTTACGGATGGTTGAAAAGGCCTGTGCTCAGGACGAACGGCTGCGGAATATGCGCCATTCGACATTTTACTCCGACAGCGCCTCTGATGCCCCCATGTTCTGCTGGGCCACACAGGGCATGGCTGTGAACCCCGACCGGCGATTGCGCAAATTGGCGGCAAAGCATGGCTGGCCGATCCTGGAAACCGCGTGACACAGCGGGTTTGCTTCCTCTTCAACCATGAAGATGTCCACCAAGTGGCGCACAGCCTGCCCGTTGCCCGCGCTTTGGCAGCCCTGCGCCCGGATGTGCATATCGAGGTTGCCGTTTCATCGGCGGCGCAAGAAGCCGCAGTCGGCCAGCTCATGGGAAACGACGCCAGCGACGCACGCATTGTGGTGACGCGTTTGGGCTTAAGCCCCGTCATGGACATCGCCACCTCTGCCCTGAGCCGCATTGTCCCAGCCCGCCGTGTCGCGATCCTCGCGCGGCATTTGGACTATCTCAAATCCTTCGATGTGCTCGTCGTTCCCGAATTTACCTCGACACTGCTCAAATCGCGCTGGCATCTGGATCGGCCAAAGCTGGTCTGCATCCCGCATGGCAGCGGCGATCGATCCGTTGGCTTTTCCGATGAGTTGCGGCTGTTCGACTTGATCCTTGTTGCGGGCGATAAGACGCGCCAGCGGATGATCGACCGGCATCCCATTATGGCCGACCGTATCAAATCCTGTGGCTATCCCAAATTCGATACGCTGGATCTAAACCGCAAGCCCAAGCTGTTCGAGAATGACCGACCCGTTGTCGTCTATAATCCGCACTTCGATCCACGGCTCTCCTCTTGGTATCGGTTCGGGCAAGATGTGCTGCGCTATTTTGCCGAGCAAGATCAGTATAATCTGGTCTTTGCGCCGCATGTTATGTTGTTCCGCAAGCTCATCCATGGATCTATGGAGCACAGGCAATTGCGCTGGCGCGGGACCGTCCCTGCCGAAATGCACAGATTGCCGCAAATCCTGATCGACACGGGCAGTACCCGCAGTGTCGACATGACCTATACGCTGGCCGGCGACATATATCTGGGCGACGTCAGCAGCCAGATTTACGAATGGATCATCCGACCTCGTCCAGCAATTTTCCTGAATTCTCACGCTGCCAATTGGGCCGAAGATTCCAATTACGCGCATTGGAATCTGGGGCCTGTTCTCGACAACCATAAAGCGCTCCCTGCGGCCCTCGCGACGGCATCTGCGCCACAAGACCCATTTCGAACGGCGCAAGAAGCAGCGCGCGAGGCCAATTTTGCACAATCAGATAGATCAGCCTCACAGCGTTGTGCGCTGGAATTAAGCCAAATCTTAGTCTAATCGCCGGGCGGGCTGAATTTGAAGGATTTTAACACCGTGTATCAGACTGAGATGGCCCGTTTCGGAAAGACGCTTTTTGTCATTCGTGGTGTCTATATTTACGCGACCCTGATCATTGGCGTTGTCATTTCTTGGGCGCATAAAGACCGTGGCCCTTTTGCCGATCCAGAAGCCGACCGACTTTGGTTTTGGATCGCGCTCTTACTGGCAAGCCTCGGCGCGCTCATCCGCATTAAGACCTCCGGCCATGCAGCATTGGGCACATCTGGTCGGGTAAAGGCCGCAGCAGAGGCCGCAGAACTGAACACGACCGGTCCTTATTCACTTGTCCGAAATCCGCTCTATGTCGGGCGGATCTCGCTATATGAGGAGGAGTTTCTAATAGGAAAATTCGGCAACGCGCACCGCACATGGGCCGAAAATGTCCCTATGCTCTGGCCAAAGCTTACACGTTGGGTGCCGCCCAAATATAAATTCTGGTGGAAACGAATGATTTGGCGAGAACGCCAGAAAGTCTTTCTGCTTGGAACCGCAGTGTTCCTCAATTGGCTGGCGCGGCATGATTTTGATATGGCGGCGCTACCCGCCAACATGACGGGCTGGATCTATGCTTGGGTCGCGCTCGCTGCGGCTTTTGCACTCACCGAAATCATGGGCTTGTTCGGTTATTACAGGGACATGCGGTGACGGGAGACCTTGCGCCGGTTATCGCCTTTATCGGAGCGGATGGCGCCGGCAAATCAACATTGATTGGGGATCTTCTCCCTTATGTTCGTCAGCATTGTCCGGCAGAGGCAGGCTATTTGGGGCTTGGATCGGGGCCATTGGGACGCAAGATCGATGCTCTGCCCGTGATTGGGCCGCCGCTTGCGCGCTTTCTAAAGACAAGGGTGCGGCAAGCGCGTGACCCAAATGGGAAGATTCCCGATCTTTTGACGGCCCTTGTGCTCTATCGCTATTCGCTGAACCGTAAGGCGCGCTTTGACAAAATATGTGCGCTGCGGCGGGCGGGCATCGCCATCCTTGCCGACCGCTATCCGCAAGTCGAAATAGCCGGATTTTATGATGGGCCAGGCTTGTCCGCTGCCCCTGTGCGCAACCCGATCATCGCCCGACTGGCCGCACGCGAGCGCCAGCTTTACGAAGAGATGGCGCTGTATCGGCCTACACTTATTCTGCGCCTGAATATCGACTTTGCAACGGCCCTAAAGCGCGCGGGCGACCATGAGGTTGGGCTGCTCGCCCAAAAGGTCGCAGCAACGTCCAAACTGACATTTAATGGTGCCCCAATAATCGAAATTGACGCCGAGCAGCCCTATGAGCAGGTTCTTGACGAAGCAAAACAAGCTATCGACGCGGTGCTTGGGCGATAGGCGGCGGTGACCAGATATGGGGCGGACATGACAAATGAAGCATCGCGGCTGGCGGCCGCAAAATGGGGTCTTGGGCTGGACGATTGCAACAACGTTGCCGATTTTCGCGAATTGGCCCGCAGACGCCTGCCCGGGCCGGTGTTTCACTATATCGATGGCGCGGCTGATGATGAAGTAACGCGCAGGCGCAATAGCGAGAGTTTTGAGCAATGTGATCTTGTTCCCAATGTCCTCGCGGGCGTTGCGGACATTGATATGCGCACGACTGTCATGGGCCGCGAAATCGCGATGCCGCTTTTCCTCTCGCCGACCGCGCTGCAACGCGTCTTTCACTGGCAGGGCGAACGCGCCGTGGGACGGGCTGCCGAAAAGTTCGGCACGTTTT
>CAMAQU010000099.1 GCA_945860425.1 Sphingomonas paucimobilis | reverse complement strand
CAAACAACATCAAGGAGGATACGCAGAATATCGATGATCAGGTTCATGTGAGGTGCTCTATTTGGCAGATAGATCCAATGTGCCGGAACTTTGCCCAAACAGCAATCATGATGTTCCCTTTCCTTTCACGCCTCACCAGCCATGCTGAGGAGAGGAGCGAAGCGGCAATCCGTGTTTTTACGGCCTTGAGCAAAGCCATCTCTCAGCCATAAAAGGCCGTGAATTCCAGATTGGGAGGCGCGGTAGGTGAGCAACTTTGTCAGAGAATTTGTTGAAATTGCCGATCACACATCGCTGGACGATGTGATTGATGCGCTCACCACCCTAAGGCACGCCCTGCCGGACGGGGTTCAGCCTGAAATAAGGCTGCGCGGCGACGACATCTGCCGGAACAAAATTGCTGATCAAAGACGGCGGACGCCCGCTTATCATCAATGGCAAGGCTTCGGCACAGAAGCCGACGCAAGGGGAATATGCGGCGCTCTATACGCGCTTCGCGCAACTGATTGCGCGGGGACAAAGCGATATGGACGTTGAGCCGCTGAGGATCGCGGCGGATGCATATTTGATCGCCCGCCGCAGGCTGCAAACAGACTGAAGATCAAGATTGTTTGGGAAGATTAAGGTTCGCAACGACCCGCGTGGCATCGACGTTTTGGGCATCCATAACCGTCTTGCTCCGTTGCGCTAAGGTCGGGGGAATATCACCCAGACCAAGCGGCACTTCGCGCACTTTTTTCTTTCCGAACTTCTTCTTGGCGCGCAGCCAATGTTCGCCCTCATCAATCGCCTCGGTTCGCGCAATGAAAGAGGCGCCGCGCCCCATTAAGAGGAACACATCCCGCGCATCGCCCCCTTCGGGCTGCACAACCGACCAGGACAGACCACGATCCTCAAAGGAGAGGATCGTCCAAAGCTCGCCTCCGTCTCGTTCCTGCGTCGAGATGCGGAGCTGCGTTGTTCCCGATATGATATCGAAATCGGGCGCTCCTAATTTGCCAAAACGAACACTCAACCAACGCGGCGCTGGAAAGCGATCAAGGCATAAGGACAGGGTCTTGTCCCCTTTGAGCCGCTTGCGCGTGCGCATATCGTTCCACGTCGACATGCCCATTTTGCTGGTGAAGAGGGTGACCTCCCCCGCCTGACAATGCGACACAGGGGCGACGGGCGCAGGCATTGGCGTGACGACCGGCGAAGATGGCGGCGCGGCCTTGGCAAGCGTGGCAGCAAGAAAAAAGCTCAAGAACACTCAACACACTCCAGATTTCGGGTGCCAATGCCATGGCAGCGAGCTTTCGCAAGCCTAAATTTATGCTGGCTCATGGCAGAATTCGTTGCAGAAGCTATCTAGGCTCCAAATACAAATTGCGCCGTCGTCTTTGACTTGACCTCATCCACCGTCACGCCAGGTGCCATTTCGATGAGCTTGAAGGGTGATTGGTGATCGGCCCGTTGAAACACGGCCAAATCCGTGATGATCATATCCACCACATTGCGACCCGTCAGCGGCAGAGTGCAGGAGGGGATGAATTTGGGGCTGCCATCCTTGGCTGTATGCTCCATCACAACAATGATCTTCTTAACACCCGCGACCAAATCCATCGCGCCACCCATGCCCTTGATCATCTTGCCGGGGATCATCCAATTTGCGATGTCGCCCCCTTCAGAAATTTCCATCGCGCCCAATACGGTCAGGTCAATATGCCCGCCCCGGATCATCGCGAAGGATTGCGCGCTGTCGAAATAAGCGCTTTGCGGCAGCTCGCTGATCGTTTGCTTGCCTGCATTGATCAGATCGGCATCTTCCTCTCCCTCATAAGGGAAAGGCCCAATACCCAGCATCCCGTTTTCTGACTGGAGCGTAACAGTTATATCCTTGGGCACATGATTGGCGACCAAGGTCGGAATGCCGATGCCAAGATTGACGTAGAAACCGTCTTCAAGTTCCTGGGCGGCCCGCGCCGCCATCTCGCCGCGGATCCAGCTCATAATGCGGCCTCCCGCTGCGTTACAGTTCGGAACTCAATCTTCTTGTCATAGGGGCTGCCCAAGATCATGCGCTGCACATAGATGCCGGGCAGGTGGATATGGTCTGGGTCAAGGCTGCCAATGGGAACAATCTCTTCCACCTCAACCACACAGATTTTGCCGCAAGTGGCGGCGGGAAGATTGAAGTTGCGGGCCGTCTTGCGGAACACCAGATTGCCGCTCTCATCCGCCTTCCAAGCTTTCACAATCGCCAGATCAGCAAAAATGCCGCGTTCCAGGATGTAATCCTGCCCGTCGAAATTCTTCACCTCTTTGCCCTCGGCAACGGCGGTGCCAACGCCTGTCTTGGTGTAAAAGCCCGGAATACCCGCCCCACCCGCGCGCATCCGCTCCGCCAGCGTGCCTTGGGGGCAGAATTCCACCTCCAGCTCACCCGCCAGATATTGGCGTTCAAATTCCTTATTCTCCCCCACATAGGAAGAGATCATTTTCCGGATCTGACGCGTACGCAGCAATTTGCCCAGGCCTTCGCCATCAATGCCCGCATTGTTGGACGCGACGGCCAAACCTTTGACCCCGCTGTCCACAATCGCATCGATAAGCCGTTCAGGGATGCCGCACAGGCCAAAACCACCGGCCGCGATCAGCATGTCATCGCGGAGCACTCCTTCAAGTGCGGCGGCGGCGCTGGGATAGAGTTTCTTCATGAATAAGCTCCTCGGTTGGGGCTAGTCCCGCGTGCCCAGCAATTGACGCGCCACCACCCAATTGTGAATTTCAGTGGGGCCATCGTAAATCCGCATGGTCCGGAGCTTTGCGGACATGAGATAGAGTGGGAGTTCCCGCGTCATCCCCATACCGCCATAAAGCTGCATGGCGTGGTCAACAATTTCATAGGCGGACTCGATGCAGAAAGATTTGATCATCGAAATTTCAAGCCGGGTGTCGCGACCTTCATCCAGCTTCCAAGCGCAATCATAGGTCATCAGCCGCATAGCGTGAACCCGCGTGGCAGCATCTGCGACCCAGTTCTGAACCGTCTGGCGCGACGCCAAGGCCTTGCCAAAGGTCACGCGCTGCGGCGCATAATCCACCATCATATCGAGCGCGCGCTGCGCCATGCCAATCGCCCAAGACGCCATTTCAATGCGGCGCGTGCCCAGCCGCACCTGCATCGGGGCAAAGCCCTGCCCCCTCGTGCCCAACAATTTCCAGCCCGGCACACGGCAATCTTCCAGCGCGACTTCATAGGTTGACGTGCCATCCACCATGGGGATGCGGCGCAGCACATTGAAGCCCGGCGTATCGCGATCCACCAAAAAGGCGGAAATGCCATTGCGGCCATTTGGGTTTTTGTCGGTCACGGCCATTAGGATCGTGAAATCTGCATCCGCCGCCTTGGTGATCCAGATTTTGCGGCCATTGATGATCCAATCATCGCCATCCTGCACGGCAGATGTTGTCATCCGCGCGGGGTCGGCACCTGCGCCGGGTTCCGATATGCCAATGGCGGATATGGTTTCACCCAGCACATAAGGGGCAAGATAGGCCTCGCGCTGCCGCTGATCGGCGGCGACCATCATCATCCGCAAATTCGGGGAATCGGGCGGCAGAGTATAGGGAACGGCCGTGCGGCCAAGCTCTTCATTCACGCCGACCATCGCCACCATCGGCAAATTCATGCCACCCACTTCTTCGGGTGCATCCAGACCCCATAGACCAAGGTCACGTGAGACGGCGTCCACTTTTGCCTGCTCTTCCTTGGTCAGATAGCTGCCCTGTCCCGCCGCTTCGCGCGCCAGAACAGAGTTTTCCAGCGGCATCAGCTGAGTGTCGACAAATTTGCGGACCAGCTCTTTCAGCATCCGGTGCTCTTCGGCGAGTTCAAAGTTCATCAGCTTTACTTTCCCTATTCCGATACCGGATCAACGCGGGGCCATGCGAATGCCACCATCCAGACGGATGGACTGGCCATTAAAATAGCTGTTGCGCACCAATTCCAAAGCTAGACTGCCAAATTCTTCCGGCTTCCCCAACCGCTTGGGGAAGGGAACGGAGGCCGCAAGGCTTTGCAACACCTGCGGCTTGGCCCCTAGCATCAATGGTGTCGCAAAAATGCCCGGCATGATGGAATTGACGCGAATGCCCAGATCCATCAAATCGCGCGCCATGGGCAGCACCATGCCATTCACCCCGGCCTTGGCCGAGCCATAGGTGATCTGCCCAATTTGGCCATCTTGCGCGGCGACAGAGGCGGTGAGCGTGATGACGCCCCGCTCCTCATCTTCCAAAGGCGCCAGAGTTGCCATGCCTTCAGCCGAAAGCGAGGCGAGACGATAGCTGGCAATCAAAATGCCGTGGACGCCATAGGCATAATCTTCGGTCGACAGGCGCTTGAGCTTGCCCGCTTCCTTATCAAAAGCCAGCGTCTTGCCGCGCCGCGTTGCCATGGCGCAATGCACCAAAATCCGTTCCTGACCATGGGCCGCACGGGCCTTATCAAAGCCGGCGACGACCGAAGCTTCGTCCATGATATCCACTTTGCAGAACAGGCCGCCAATGGCCGTGGCCACTTCGGTTCCGATTTCTTCATTGAGATCGAAAATGGCGACCTTCACGCCGGCTGCTGCCAGCGCCTCTGACGTGGCCCGGCCCAATCCCGATGCGCCGCCCGTAACAACGGCTGATGTGGTGGAATCAATTTTCATAAGATTTTGTCCTTCTTCTAATAGCTGCGCGGCAGGCCGAGCACATGTTCGGCCAAGTAACTCAGGATGAGGTTGGTGCTAATCGGCGCGACGGTATAGAGCCGCGCTTCGCGGAATTTGCGCTCCACATCATATTCTTCGGCAAAGCCAAAGCCGCCATGCGTTTGCACGCACATATCGGCCGCCGCCCAGCTGGCTTCGGAGGCCAATAGCTTGGCCATATTGGCCTCTGCCCCCGGATTGCCGCCCGCATCAAAAACCTCTGCTGCATGATGCACCATCAACTCAGCGGCACGCATCTGCGCATAAGCACGGGCAATGGGGAATTGGATACCCTGGTTCTGGCCAATGGCGCGGCCAAAAACATTGCGTTCACTGGCATAGGCCGACGATTTGTTGATGAACCATTTGGCATCGCCAATACACTCAGCGGCAATCAGGATCCGCTCGGCGTTCATGCCGGAGAGAATATAACGAAAGCCCTTGCCTTCTTCCCCGATCAGGCTGGAGGCTGGAATGCGCATGTCATCAAAAAAGACTTCGGTGGTGCTGTGGTTCATCATGGTGCGAATGGGCTTGATCGTCATGCCCTTGCCCACCACCGTCCGCATATCCACGAGGAAGATGGACAGCCCCTCCGTCTTGCTCTGCACCTGATCGCGCGGCGTGGTGCGGGCGAGCAGCAGCATAAGATCAGAATATTCCGCCCGGCTTGTCCAAATCTTCTGCCCATTGACGACATAGTCATCGCCATCCCGCACCGAGACGGTGCGCAGCGACAGCGTGTCGGTGCCGCTGGTCGGTTCTGAAACACCAAAGGCCTGAAGCCGCAACTCCCCGCTGGCAATGCCGGGAAGATAGGTGCGCTTTTGATCTTCGCTGCCATATTTAAGCAGCGTGTTCATGATATACATTTGCGCGTGCGCCGACGCGCCATTGCAGCCTGCGGCCTGAATTTCTTCCATGATGACGGCGGCTGCCGCCAGATTCAGGCCCGACCCGCCATAAGCTTCTGGGATCAAGGCCGCGAGAAAACCCGATTTCGTCAGCGCATCGACAAATTCGGCAGGATAGGCCCGAATGCTGTCCTTCGCGCGCCAATATTCCCCCGGAAATTCGGCGCAAAGCGCCTGAACCGCCCGCCGGATTTCGGCAATATCTTCGGATTCTGTAACTGCTGTCATGTCATTCATGCCCGTGTTGCTTGTGCTGCCATGATCTGCCGACCATCGTCGGCAAAGGCAGCAAGTTGAATGCTATCCTCCGGCCCACCCATCACGAGATGCAGCGGCTCACCGCACATCGCGGGGGACAGGCCGCGGAAAGAAAATGTCGAAATCGCTTGATCGCCAAAGCTTTGCCGCGCCAGATCAAGCAGCAAGGTCGCGGTCAAAGGCCCATGGACGACCAAGCCGCGATACCGCTCCTCCGCTTGCGCATAGGGCAGATCATAATGGATGCGGTGGCTGTTAAAGGTCAGCGCAGAAAACCGGAATAAGAGCGTCTCTGACGGGACAAGACGCCGATGCGCGGCCCATGATGCGGGGTCAAAGCTGCTTTCAGAAGATGCGGGTGGCCCCAACGTGGCGTCTGGCCCGGCGGCGTCCCGATAAACAAGGCTCTGCACTTCGCGCACAGCCAGCCCGTCTTCCCCAAATGTGTCATGCGCGACATCGACAAACACCAAAGAACCAGAGCCACCCTCTTTCGCCGTCACGGACAAGACCTTTGACTGACGCGTGACCTTTTCCCCCAGGCGCAGGGGCTTGAGAAACTCAACCTTGCTGGAGGCCCACATGCGGCGGGGCAACGGTACGGGGGGAAGGAAGCTTTCCGGCCCATCATCGCGCACAGGATGGCCATCTGCCCCCAAGTCCGCCGTTGCGGCATCGGGCAGACACAGGCACCAATGCACG
>CAMAQU010000098.1 GCA_945860425.1 Sphingomonas paucimobilis | reverse complement strand
CCATAATTGGGAATTGGCGGGGTCAGTTGGGTCCACATTCTATTTCCTGACCAACAAAGATGCACCGCGGGGTCGGCTGGTCTCGATGGATGTGACGAAGCCCGGTGCGCTCTCCGAAATTGTGCCGCAGTCAAAGGCCACTCTGGTGGGTACGTCGCTCGTCGGAGACCGGATGATCCTCGCTTATTTGGGGGATGCGCGCTCAGAGGTTGAGGTGCGCGATCTTAACGGGCAGCCCGTCTCGATGGTGACACTCCCCTCGATCGGGACGGCTGCAGGTTTCGGCGGGAAGGGTGGAGACTCGGAAACCTTCTTCACCTTCTCAAGCTTTGCCTCCCCGCCGACCGTTTACCGGTTTGACACAGCGACCGGCGAGATGGAGGCGTTCTTCAAGCCCAAGCTGGCTTTTGATCCAGCGGATTATGAAACCAGCCAAGAGTTTTATGCGTCAAAGGATGGCACGCGTATCCCGCTCTATGTGATCAAGCGCAAAGGCACGCCCGCTGCCGCGCCCACCATTCTATATGGCTATGGCGGGTTTAACATTTCAATGACGCCGTCCTTCAGCCCAACCCGCATTGCTTGGCTGGAACAGGGCGGGGTTTATGCCATCGCCAATCTGCGCGGCGGCGGTGAATATGGGAAAGAATGGCATGATGCCGGGCGTCTCGCGCGCAAGCAGAATGTGTTTGATGATTTCATTGCCGCCGGTGAATATTTGATTGCTGCGGGCATTAGCGGTGCTGGCAAACTTGCGATTGAGGGGCGCTCCAATGGCGGCCTGCTTGTCGGGGCTGTTGTGAACCAGCGGCCCGATCTCTTCGCGGCGGCTCTTCCTGCGGTTGGCGTGATGGACATGTTGCGGTTTAATCGGTTCACCGCTGGCCGTTATTGGGTTGATGATTATGGCGATCCCGGAAAGGCTGAGGATTTTGGCGTTCTGAAGGCCTATTCGCCCTATCATAACATCGCGTCTGGTAAGCCTTATCCGGCGATCCTTGTGACAACGGCGGATACGGATGATCGGGTCGTCCCCGGCCATAGCTTTAAATATACGGCGGCCTTGCAGGCGGCAGATTTGGGCACAAAGCCCCGCCTTATCCGCATTGAAACGCGCGCCGGCCATGGATCGGGCAAGCCGACCGACAAGATTGTCTCGGAAACCGCAGATCTTTGGGCCTTTGTGGCAAAGTGGACGGGTCTCTCCGTGCAGCCCATTGACGCCAAGGCCCAAGATTAAGGGCAAATAGGGTTTTTTCCGAAGCGGAACGCTCAGCTGGGCCGCATCTGGGTGCAGCCTAGCTGGACAGGCGCGGCCAGTCTGCCTATCGGCTGGCCATGACTGTTCAGCCTTCTGATTCCATCCTCATCGTCGATTTCGGCAGCCAAGTGACGCAGCTTATTGCGCGTCGTGTGCGGGAAGCCGGTGTGTATAGCGAAATCGCTCCCTTCAACTCGGCTGAAGCCGCCTTTAACCGCATGAAGCCAAAGGGCATTATTTTATCAGGCGGCCCCGCCTCCGTGCCCGAAGCAGGCTCCCCGCGCGCGCCGCAATGCCTGTTTGACTCGGGCCTTCCAATCTTGGGCATTTGCTATGGCCAGCAGACCATGTCGCAGCAATTGGGCGGCACGGTGGAGCCCGGGGACAGCGGTGAATTTGGCCGTGCCTTTATCGACATTGCCGACGAATGCTTGCTGTTTGACGGGCTTTGGGAAAAGGGCTCTCGCCATCAGGTCTGGATGAGCCATGGCGACAAGGTGACATCGTTTGCGCCCGGTTTTCGCGTTGTTGCGACCACAGAGGGCGCGCCCTTTGCCGTGATCGCCGATGATGCGCGACGCCTCTATGGCACGCAATTCCATCCGGAAGTCGTTCATACGCCCGATGGGTCAAAGCTCATCGCGAACTTCGTTCACAAAGTCTGCGGACTTAAGGGCGATTGGACGATGGCGGAATTCCGCGCGACCAAAATTGCCGAAATTCGCGAACAAGTCGGCAATGGCCGCGTCATTTGCGGTCTGTCAGGCGGAGTGGATTCCTCGGTCGCTGCCATTTTGATCCACGAAGCCATTGGCGATCAACTGACCTGCGTTTTTGTGGATCACGGGCTGTTGCGTTTGGATGAACGCCGTCAGGTCGAGGAGCTTTTCCGCGAGCATTATAAGATCCCGCTGGTCGTGGTCGATGCCGAGGCCCGCTTCATGGCAGGGCTGGCTGGTGTCACGGACCCCGAAAAGAAGCGCAAGTTTATCGGTGCGGAATTCATCAATGTGTTTGATGAAGAGGCGCAGAAAATTGGCGGGGCAGATTTTCTGGCCCAAGGCACGCTGTATCCCGATGTGATTGAGTCCGTCTCCTTCACGGGCGGCCCGTCAGTCACGATCAAGAGCCACCATAATGTGGGCGGCTTGCCAGAACGCATGAACATGAAGCTCGTTGAACCGCTGCGCGAATTGTTCAAGGATGAAGTGCGCGCGCTCGGTCGTGAACTGGGCTTGCAAGATGTGTTTGTTGGCCGTCATCCCTTTCCGGGGCCGGGCCTTGCCATCCGCATCCCCGGCGAAGTGACGAAGGAACGGTGCGACATATTGCGCAAGGCCGACGCCGTTTATCTCGAAGAAATCCGCAATGCGGGGCTGTATGACGCCATTTGGCAAGCCTTTGCCGTTCTGCTGCCCGTCCGTACTGTGGGTGTGATGGGCGATGGCCGCACCTATGACAGCGTCTGCGCCCTGCGCGCCGTCACCTCAACGGACGGCATGACGGCCGATGTCTATCCCTTTGATAGCGCCTTTCTCAGCCGCGTTGCCACGCGCATCGTGAATGAGGTGAAGGGCATTAACCGTGTGGTCTATGACTATACGTCCAAGCCGCCCGGCACGATTGAGTGGGAATAAGGCCATGTCTGTCAAACTCTATGGCATTCCCAATTGCGATACGGTGAAAAAGGCCCGCAATTTTTTGGAGGGGCAGGGCATCGCTTTTGACTTTCACGACTATAAAAAGCTGGGCGCGGACGCTGCAAAGCTGGCGCATTGGTGCGATGTTCTGGGTTGGGAAACGGTCCTTAATCGGGCGGGAACGACCTTTCGCAAGCTGCCAGATGCAGACAAGGCCGAACTTGATCAGGCGCGCGCCATTGCGCTGATGGTGGCGCAGCCATCCATGATCAAACGTCCGATTGCCGAATATCCCGGCGGACTGCTCCTCGGGTACAAGCCCGATATCTGGCAAAAGATATTTGGCTGAGCCATGTCATTAATCGGCCATAGGGATTGGGCAAAGAGCCTTTATGCCAATCCAGTTCCTCCTTCTCGCCTGCCTCGCCATCTTGGCATCGCCCATGCCCGCCACCGCTGAACGCCCCATTCTGATCGCGCATCGGGGCGCGAGCGGTGACCGGCCTGAGCATACGCTTGAGGCCTATCGTCTGGCGATTGAAATGGGTGCAGATTTCATCGAGCCTGATCTGGTGCTGAGCAAAGACGGGATACTTGTTGCTCGGCATGAGAATGAGATTTCGGGCACAACCGATGTTGCGCAGCGACCCGAATTTGCGGCGCGCCAGGCGACGAAGACCATCGACGGGCAAAGCGTAACGGGCTGGTTCACCGAAGATTTCACCTTCGCAGAGTTGCGGACCCTGAAAGCGCGGGAACGTCTGCCCGAATTGCGCGTCGGCAACACCGCCTATGATGGCCAGTTTCTAATCCCCAGTTTCGATGAGATTTTGGCGCTCGTACAGGCCGAAGGGCAGGCGCGGGGCCGCGCGATTGGCGTCTATCCCGAAACAAAACATCCCAGCTATTTCACGTCCATTGGCCTGCCGCATGAAGCGCCTCTGCTGTCCGCCCTCGCGCATTATGGGCTGACGGAGGCGGGATCGCCCGTTTTCATTCAATCTTTTGAAGTTGGAAATCTTAAGGTGCTACGGACCAAGACGAAGGTCCGGATGATCCAGTTGATCGGCTCTGAGGCCGGGCCGGCTGATCTGCCAGACACGCTCTATGCCGATATGATCACGCCAGATGGTCTGAAGGCCATTGCGGCTTATGCGGATGGAATTGGTCCGTTCAAGGACTTGGTCATTGCGCGCACCGCAGATGGCCATTTAGGGCGTCCTACTCAGCTCGTGGAGCACGCGCACGCCGTCGGCCTCAAGGTTCATCCCTGGACGTTTCGGGCGGAGAATTACTTCCTGCCAGCCGGGCTCAAAACGAGTTCCGATCCCAAAGAAAAGGGCGATCTGGCGTCTGAGATTAAGGCCTTTGTCGCAGCCGGCGTGGACGGGATTTTTTCCGACCATTCAGCCGAAGCGCACGCGGCGCTTTCTGACTGATTAAAGGCAGTTTTCTTCGAGAGCAGAAAAACGTCGCTCAAACGGTTTGGCGATATGGGCAGAGGCTTTCCACATGCCAATGGTCAAAGCCGCTCCAGCAATGCCGTCGGCGGCATAATGCCAACCCAAATGAATTGACCCGAGCCAGATGACGGCAGCGTAAGCGACAAGCGCCCAGCCGATCCAACGGTGCAATACAAAGCCGCCAATGGCAAACATGATAGACATAGACACATGGACGGAGGGCATCGCGGATATGCCAAAGCCGGGCATGTAAATGCCAGATTCATAGCGTTTCATCAGCAAGACATGCCCCAAGGGTGTCGCGACCATATTTCCCGCTTCGCGCGCCAATTGGCCTTGTGCGACGATTTGATCATGCAGGGCCGAAAAGCTGGCGTTGGGGCCAATGAAATGCGGATAATACATGGGGCCAGCAGAGGCCAAAAGCCAAGCTGCTAGGCCGCCGACAAACACCCAGACGCCGATCCAGCATGCGATCAGCCGTGCCCGCACAATTGGGTCAGCAACCAGGGCCGCCCAGAGCACCGGGCAGAACATGAGGATCGGCAGCCACACGCCATAGGCGCGGTCGAGCAGGATGGTCGCCCAAATGGAGGGGAAAAGATGGTGCGTTATCTCCCAAGCGTCAAAGCCGAACAGGAAAAACCGGTCGACTTCGGCAAGTGCGGCATCCATCGGAAAGCCTCTGGCCTTCAGCACATATTGCTTGAACAGGCCGTAAATCGGAATGATCGAACTGGTCGCGATGGCCGTTCCCAGCATCCATTGGCCACGGGCATGGACAACAGCGAAGCGATGGCCCGCAAATTTCTCCGCCGCCCGAATCACCCCCCAAACAATGGAAACGCTGATCAAGGGAAGCATAAGATAGAGGCTCATGCCGCGCGCCAGAGACGCGAATGGAACCGGCGTGACAAGGTATAGGATAAGCCCTGCAAAGCCGATGAGCGCGAGCATGGAGGAGAGGAACAGTCTCTCTCCTTTCGGCAAATCGCGTTGAAAGCGCAGGCTGTCTCGCGTCGGCACATAGCTCCGCCAAGCAACCTTGTCCGACAGGCTAGAATATGTTGTCGCGTCAGTCATTCGGCGTGAAAGCCCTCAAAATTCATATGTGTGCACAGGCGGTCATTGTGGTGCCGCGCCCAGCGCAATTCGCCGCGCCTATCCAATTTCTTGCAGCGCAGCAAGTTTTTGTCGCAGAACTGTCATAAAACGGGCAACATCGGGCACGGGCTTTTCCGATGGGACGATGCGGGGTAAGGGAGAACAATGTCTACGACCTCGACCACATTCACACTCGATACATCCACCAGTCGTGCAAACCCAATGCCGACCCCGATGAAGCGCCTTACGGTGCCACGCATCCGCCAACGTAAGGGCGGTGAGCCACTGGTGATGCTGACGGCATATACCGTGCGTATGGCCCAGATACTGGATCCACATTGCGATCTTTTGCTGGTCGGGGATTCGCTGGGGCAGGTGATTTACGGTCTGCCGCATACAGTGGCCGTCACGATGGAAATGATGGCGGCCCATGGCGCGGCCGTTGTGCGCGGCAGCTATCATGCCGCGGTTATCGTCGATATGCCCTTTGGCAGCTATGAAGGGTCGCCAGAGCAAGCCTTTGCCAATGCCTCGCGCCTGTTGAAGGAAACGGGCGCCGCCGGCGTTAAAATTGAGGGCGGCAAGGTGTTGGCCCCGACGGTCGAGTTCCTCACATCGCGCGGCATTCCCGTTATGGCGCATGTGGGTCTGACACCTCAGGCCGTTAACATTCTTGGTGGCTATGGCGTCCGCGGGAAGAGCGAGGCAGAAGCCCGCGCCATTGTGGAAGATGCAATTGCCATGGCGGATGCCGGAGCCTTTGCCATGGTGATTGAAGGCGTGTTGGAGCCGATCGCAATCGAAATTACAAACAAAGTCTCCTGCCCGACCATCGGGATTGGCGCATCTGCGCAGTGCGATGGACAGGTGCTGGTGACGGAAGACATGCTTGGGCTGTTCGAACGTACCCCCAAATTCGTCAAAAAATATGCCGGTATGTCGAGCTTTGTCGCCGAAGCGGTTGAGCAATATGCAAAAGATGTTCGAAACCGCAGCTTTCCGGGGGCTGATCAGCTTTACCTTCCTTAAAAGCCTAAGACGCTTTCCCTCTGGCCAAGGCCCGGCTAAGGGATCAGGCAGATTTGACTGGGGAGACCTGTTTTGGCTTTGCCGCCCACCAATAGCACTGAAGACAGCTTCATCCGTGAAGTCGATGAAGAGCTGCGCCGTGACC
>CAMAQU010000097.1 GCA_945860425.1 Sphingomonas paucimobilis | reverse complement strand
GCCAGCGCCGGGCCTAGAGGCCAGTGCGCCACCTTCCCCCGATGAGGTACCCAACAATCATCTCGCCTATGCGGTGCAGTGGTTCCTTTTTGCAGGTGTTGCGGCGCTGATTTACGGATTGGCCCTGCGCCGCCGCGCCTCTGCATCTTGACCCTGCCAAGCGATCCCATTTTCTATAGTGTTGCCGCACTTGCCGTCATTCTCGTCGGCATAGCGAAGGGTGGCTTTGCCGGGCTGGGGGCGGCCGCCATGCCCATCCTTGTCCTTGTAATGGATCCGGCCCCTGCGGCTGCAATGTTGCTGCCCATTTTGATTGCGCAGGATGTGGTGGGTGTTTGGGCGTTTCGCCGTACCTTTGACATGCCCACCTTAAAACTCATGCTGCCGGGCGCGGTTGTTGGCGTCTTTCTCGGCTGGCTGTTGGCGACAATTGTACCTGTGGATGCGGTGCGCGCGCTGGTCGGGGCAATCGCCGTCATCTTCGGCGGCTATCGATTGGCTGGGGCTTATGGCGTCAGCCCGACTATAAAGGGAACATTGCCCAATTGGGTGGGTGTTTTTTGGGGCGGGGTCTCCGGCTTTACCAGCCAAGTGGCGCATGCGGGCGGCCCCCCGTTTCAAATATGGGCGCTGGGCCGAAATTTTCCGCCCAATGTCTTTATCGGAACATCGGCGATTTTCTTTGCGGCTATGAATTGGATGAAGGTGCCTGCCTATTTTGCTCTGGGGCAGTTTACGACGGCGAACCTGCAGCTCACGCTCGTTTTTATGCCTGTCGCCATTGCCAGCACCTTTGCCGGCGTATGGCTCGTCCGCCGCCTCAGCCCGGCCCGCTTTGCCACAATCATCTCCCTGTTGATGGTCGTGGTTGGGCTGGAATTGCTGCGGCAGGCCTTCACCTGACCTTGCCCCAGCCCGGCAACAGGGGTAACGCGCGCACTTATGCGGTATATCAGCACCAGAGGGAGCGCCCCGACGCTCGATTTTGAAGGCGCCACGCTGGCTGGCCTTGCGTCAGATGGCGGGCTTTATGTGCCGGATCATTGGCCATGTTTCTCGCGCGAAGAGATCGCCGCCCTTCAAGGTCTGTCCTATGTCGATACGGCCGTTGCCATTATGCGTCCCTTTGTGGCGGGCAGCCTAGATGATGCGACGCTCAAACGTCTGTGCACTATTGCTTATGGGCGCTTTTCGCATGATGCGGTGACGCCTTTGGTGCAGCTGGATTCAGCGCATTGGCTGATGGAGTTGTTCCACGGGCCGACACTGGCGTTTAAGGATGTGGCCTTGCAGCTGCTCGGCCAGTTGTTTGAGACATTTTTGGCCAAGCGCGATGCGCATCTGACCATCATCGGCGCGACATCGGGCGATACCGGGTCTGCGGCTATTGATGGCGTGGCGGGCCGTGCGAAGATTGATATCTTCATGTTGCATCCCTTGGGCCGCGTCTCGGATGTGCAGCGGCGTCAGATGACGACGGTGCTGGCCCCCAATGTGTATAACGTCGCGATTAAGGGCAGCTTTGATGATGCTCAAGCGATTGTGAAGGCGCTGTTCAACGACCGCGCCTTTAATGGTCGCTTCACAGTGTCGGCTGTCAATTCGATCAACTGGGCCCGCTTGATGGCGCAGATTGTCTATTATTTTTACACTGCCGTCCGCCTTGGGGCGCTAGATCGCCCCATTGCCTATTCCGTCCCCACGGGCAATTTTGGCGATGTCTTTGCAGGTTACGTGGCGGAGCGGATGGGTCTACCCATTGAGCGGCTGATTGTGGCGACCAATGTGAATGACATTTTGCACCGTGCTCTGACCACAGGCGACTATAGCTGTGGCACCGTCACCGCGACGGCAACGCCCAGCATGGACATTCAGGTCAGCTCTAATTTTGAACGGCTCTTGTTCGATCTGGCGGGTCGCGATGGTCCAACCCTTGCCGGGATGATGGCCGGGTTCGAATCGAGCCGGGCGATGCAAATCCCCGCCCCGATGATTGCGGGCGCGAAGGACCTGTTCACCAGCGCGCGCATCGATGCAACGGCCATGGCCGATGCCATGCGCTGGGCCGCCGAGCGGACCGGCCAGATCATCGATCCACACACGGCCATTGGGTTGGCTGCGGCACGGTCGGCGGGCCTGCCCGCAGATGTTCCGGTTGTGACGCTTGCAACGGCCCATCCGGCCAAATTCTCCGACGCTGTGGAACGGGCAACGGGCGTGCGCCCGGCCCTGCCAACGCGGGTGGGCAATTTGTTCGACCGGGCAGAGCGGTATGATACCTTGCCCGCGACCAAGGAGGCCGTCGCCGCTTATGTCGCAGAACGGGCGACGCCTGCGGTATGACACCCATCACCCTGATTGGTGACGCTTGGGCGGATTATGGCCTGATTGATTCGGGACATGGTCGTAAGCTGGAACGTTATGGCCCGCATCGTTTCATCCGGCCCGAACCACAGGCGCTTTGGTCCCCGGCGCAAGCCAATTGGGATGCAGCGGGGGAATTTGTGCCCGGGTCTGATGAGGATGGCGGCGGCCAATGGCGCTTTGATCATCCATTGCCGCACGCTGGCTGGACGGGGCAATGGGAAGAGGTGCGTTTCACAATGCAGCCAACCCCCTTTCGGCATTTAAGCTTCTTCCCAGATATGGCCCCAGTCTGGACCTGGATGCGCGGGCAATTGGCGGGGCTTGAGGCGCCGTCCGCGATGAACCTGTTTGGCTATACCGGCGTCGGCACGCTGGCGCTCGCGGCCAAGGGCGCGGCCGTGACGCATGTGGATGCCTCCAAAAAATCGGTGGAGGCGGCGCGCGCCAATGCCGCACTATCCGGCATGGCAGATCGCCCGATCCGTTGGATCATCGACGATGCCCTTAAATTCGCCGCGCGCGAGGTACGCCGGGGCAAGCGCTATGACGGGATTATTCTGGACCCGCCCAAATATGGGCGTGGGCCGGAAGGCGAAGTCTGGAAGCTCGAAGAAGGCCTGCCGCCCCTGATTGCGGAGTGCCGAAAGCTGCTGGACGCCGATTCGCGATTTTTGTTCCTCACCGTTTATGCCGTGCGCATGTCTGCGCTCTCCATTGGCGAACTTGTCCGCCAGCATTTCGCCGATCTGGGTGGTCAGGTGGAATGTGGGGAATTGGGCGTGCGCGAGGAAACACGCGGACTGACACTGCCCACGGCCATTTTCGCCCGCTGGTCGCGTTAAGCTATTCGCGCAGCGCCCTGATCCCCGCGCCTGCGGCAAAGGGGGCAATCGCCACGAGCAGCAAAGAGGATGCTGCCAGAAAACGCAGCGCCCCTCCGCCAAAATCCCCAATGCTTCCCGCGCCAAAGATGATCAGGGGCACCGCCAGCGGCAGCATCAATAAGCCGCCCAACGCGCCGGATCGCCGCACCCCCGCGGTCAGGCTTGCGACCATCACGCCCAAGGCCGCCAGCCCCGGCGTCCCCACCAACAGGCCAAGCTCAACCGCGGCCAATGTTGCCCCATCCAGCCGCAACAGCGCAGCAGCAGGGAGGGCAGCCAGCATCAGGGGTGGGCCAAAGCCCAGCCAATGGGCGGCAATCTTGGCCGTGGCGACCGTTTCCTCCCCAATGCCGCGCACGGCATATTGATCGAGCACACCGCTTTCTGCGTCGGGCGCAATGAGACGGTCAATCGGCAGCAAGGCCGCCAGCAACGCCGCAACCCAAATGACACCGCCCCCGGTGCGCGCCAAAAGCGCGCCATCCGGCCCAACCGCAAAGGGATACAGCGTTGCGACCAGCAGGAAGAAGGCAATGGGCAGGCCAATGCCGCCCGCGCCAAGAGAGAGCCTGAGGTCCCGCTTCAAAATGGCAAAAAAGGCCTTCATGCCGCAGCCTCCAGCGTCAGGCTGGGTGCGCCGGGCAAGTCGAGCATTTGGTGAGAGGCGGCCAGAATAATCCCGCCCTTGGCCCGATGTGCTGCCATAGCCTCGGCCAGCAAGGCGAGCGACGCTGCATCCAGACCATTGCCCGGCTCATCCAGCAACCAAATCGCGGCGTTTGCGGCGTGCACGCGTGCCAATGTGGCGCGGCGGCGCTGCCCGGTGGAAAGCATGCGCACCGGAACTTCTGCAAGCCGGGCGAGATCAAAGGCGGCAAGGGCATCGGCCACGGCTTTGTCGCCTCCGCCATCGATGCGCGCCCAATAGGCAAGGGCGTCAGCCAGCGGGAGGCGCGGGTCGAGCGCCATATGTTCATCGGCAAGCGCAATCCCGCCGCTGGTTTCAACATGGCCCGAAAAAGCAGGCAGCAGACCTGCGATGATGCGCAATAGGCTGGATTTTCCAACGCCATTCGGCCCGGTCAGAAGCACGGCCTCACCCGGTTGGAGCGCAAAGCTCACGCCCTTGAATAAAATCCGTCCGCCGCGCAGGCAGGACAGAGCCTCAACCGACAGCCGCGCGCTCATGCCGCCGCCTGTCGCGATGCGTCGACCGCCTTTGTGCTCTGGGCCTGTTGACCTTTACCTGTCATGGCTGCGACATAGGCACAGAATTGAAAAGAGGCAAAATATGGTCGAACAACTCACTCCTGAACAACGCGCCGCCGCGCTCGATGCGCTGGGCGATTGGGATTATGAGGATGGGCGCGACGCCATTGTCCGCCAATTCCTCTTTCAGGATTTTTCAGAAGCCTTTGCCTTTATGACACGGGTCGCCTTGCTGGCCGAGGTGCAAGATCATCACCCAGAATGGTCAAATGTCTGGAACCGGGTGGAAATCCTTTTGACCACACATGATGCGGGCGGCTTGTCCGAACGCGATATCAGCATGGCGCGCGCCATCGACGCCCTGATGGATTAGGCTATTTGCCTCGGATCCAGCGCGCCATTGCGCGGCTCATCCTTGCCACTCGACAAAAACGGTCATGCCAGGCGGCGGCATATCAGGCGCTGTTTCGCATTGCGTCCGTTGGGCATCGGCTCTGGCGCGGTTGAGGACGGCTGGGGCAACAGCGGCCTGATGCAGCACCAAATCCGCCTGCGCCAAAAGCCGGGCTGTTCGAATGCTCAGATCGTCCGGATCATTCGAGGTCACAACCACATGATGGAATCGCGCTGTCGCGCCGCTGCCCGCGCCTTCCAGCCATTGGGTGACGCTGGTCTCATCTGCTTCACCAAAAGGATCAAGCGGGCCACCTTCTTCAAAGGCAGAATCAATTGCGCGGCGGCGATCGGCACCATTGGGCCAGCGCTGCCGCAGGGCCGCTCTGGAGGTGCCAAGCGTGCGTGCAACTGCACCCAGCCCTGCGGGGATCATGGCTTCCAGCCGCTGGCGCAACGCCTTGGCCAGACCCGCTGACGCCCCGCCGGTACCAATGGCGATGATGACAGGGTCTCTGTCCACAATGGCCGGTAGGGTAAAGTCGCAAGCCGCCGCGCGATCCACGGCATTCACCAATATGCCGCGCGCCTTCAGGCGGGCAATGGCGGCTTCCGCCTCCGCATCATCCTCAATGGCGACAATGGCAAGGGCGGCTTGCCCGTCTTCGCCAATAATCTGCGCCTGCGCCCGTTCCAGCAGGCGGCGTTTGGCATCCGCTGCCTCCCCATCACCAAGCAGGATAACAGGACGGTCGCGCAGGCGCACAAATATGGGAAGACTATGCATCGCCGCTGATTAGCAGGAGTAGTGCATCCGGCCAAATCGCGCGATTAGGCCGGGATTTCCTGCCCATCCCAAGCAAAGCATTTGCCGCTATCGGCAGGGGTTAGCCGGTCAATGACATCCAGCAAGCAATTGGCCGCATGAGCGGGGGAATGAACGCCCTCATCTCCGCCGGATCGAAAAGGTGCGCTGAGACCTGTTTCGACCGTGCCGGGGTGCAACGCTACGCAAATCGCCTCTGGCCGGGTGCGTGCCAGTTCCAGCGCCACCCCCTTCACAATCATGTTGAGCGCCGCCTTTGACGCGCGATAGCTGTGCCAGCCGCCCAGTCGGTTGTCGCTAATGCTGCCAACACGGGCGGACAGCAGGGCCAGCACGGAACGCTGTCCCCGCGGCAGGGCGGCGGCGACATGCTTGGCGATGAGTGCGGGGCCAATGGTGTTGATGGCAAAATTTTCCGCCATCCAATCTGCGTTGAGTTCCCGAATCGCGCGTTCAGGGCGATGCTCGGCGCGGGAGAGGAGGCCGGTTGCCACGATGCACAGCTCTGGCGGGCCTGCCTCTGTCGCGCGGGCGACGCAGCGGGCAATGCTCGACTCATCGGTCAGGTCGAAATCTCCGGCTTGCCGGGAAAAGCGAAAAACGGGCCCTTTTCCTTGCGCTTCCCTAACGTCGGCAAGAGCTGCGCCGACGCCGCCTGACGCGCCAAAGATGAGGACAGATCCGCTCATCGCCTGTTGATGGGGCAGGCGCGGTCGGATGTCAGCCTGTTCCTTTGGCCATGCTGTGCGGCTGGGGCTTGACCGGGATGCCCCCATCCGCAACCAATGTGCATTATGGAGAGCTCATCTGATCTGCTTGCGCGCGATTTCGCGACGCTGCCCGCCCTTGTGAAAGCCTTTGCACAGGAACGCCCGGATGATCCCGCCGTTGCCGATCCAGATGGACGGATGAGCTGGCGCACGCTGGATGACCTTGCAGATCGTATTGCCGCGCGTTTGCAGCAGGATGGCCTTGGGCTGGGTGGTGCAACCGCCATTGCCGGATTAAATTCCGCCAATCAGGTCGCCGTCCTGATCGGCACCTTGCG
>CAMAQU010000096.1 GCA_945860425.1 Sphingomonas paucimobilis | reverse complement strand
ACAATTGCCCTCCCGCTGGGTACCCTCGCTCTTGCGGCGGAACATGTCCGCCTTGGCCGGGAACGGGATATCAAGATACCGCAAATCCATCGCAGTGATGAGATAGGTGCCCTGTCCCGTGCCTTATCGGACATGACGGAAACCTTAAGAGAGCGGATCGATGCGACAGAGGCATTTGCAGCAGACGTCGCGCATGAGCTGAAAAATCCGCTGGCATCCTTGTCATCCGCCTTAGAGACAATGGCCAGTGTCTCGGACCCTGCGCTGAAAAGGCAGTTAATGGACATAGCCACAGCTGATGTTCATCGGCTGGATCGGTTGATTACAGATATCGCAGAAGCGAGCCGCATGGATGCGCAGTTAACCCGCACCCGGTTTGAAAAAATGGATATTGGTCAATTGCTGGAAAGGCTTTTGGCCGAACGCGATGCACGTGGCGCAAATAACAGCATACGCATTGCCTTTGCGCGCCCCCAAAGAGGCTCCACCACAGTTATGGGAGACCCGGGCCGTATAGAGCGCATGTTCGACAATCTTCTCGACAATGCCATTTCCTTTTCGCCCGAGAATGGCGTTGTTCAGGTGTCAGCAACAGCATCAGATGGGCAAGTCATTGCGTCGGTCGAGGATGAAGGACCGGGCGTGTCGGCAGATCGTCGCGACGCCATTTTTGAGCGTTTCCATAGCGACCGGCCAGATATTGCCGCCTTTGGCCGGCATTCCGGATTGGGCTTATCAATTGCGCGCACCATTGTTCTTGCCCATAACGGGACGATTGACGTGCGTGATCGTCCATCAGGCGCACGTGGGGCGATGTTTGTCGTTACGCTCCCTTCTGCAGGACGGAGGCGGTCATGACCGCCCCCTTGCTGCTTCATGCAAGCTGCGTCTGTGTGAAGGACAAGGGCATTTTGTTAATCGGCGCGTCTGGAACCGGAAAGTCAGATCTGGCCTTGCGCCTTATCGATCGCGGGGCGATGTTGGTGGCCGACGATTATGTCAATCTGACCAGGAAGGACAATGCCCTTATGGCATCGCCGCCAAACCAACTTGAGGGAAAAATCGAGGTTCGGGGCGTCGGTATTTGCACTTTGCCATTCTCACCTACCGCCCAGATTCATCTCTATGTTGACCTCGCCGATCATCCAGATCGCCTCCCCGAACCGACTTTTCAGGATATTGCTGGCGTGATGATCCCACGGATCGCCCTATCTGCGCTGGAGGCCTCTGCGCCCTTGAAGATTGAAATGGCACTCTCGCAGGGCATAGGCGCGTTATGAGCATTGCTGGACCAGAACGGATCCTCCTTGTCACCGGCATGTCGGGGGCTGGTAAATCCACCGTTCTCGACACTTTAGAAGATATGGGGTGGGAGGTTGTCGACAATCTGCCCTTTCAATTACTGGGTCGTTTGCTGGCGACGCGCGCACCCGAAGGCGCGACAGGAGAACGCCCGCTCGCTTTAGGCATCGACAGCCGGACACGGGGGTTTGACGCAGATCAGATCGTCGCGCGCGTCAACGCCCTGCCCGATGGGGAAAATCGCCCCATTTCGATGCTTTTTGTCGATTGCGCGGGCAGTGAGCTAGAGCGGCGTTACTCCGAAACCCGACGACGCCACCCGCTTGCCGCAGACCGCCCAGCCAAGGATGGCATTGCGAGCGAACGGGAACTTGTTGCCCCGCTCCGCCGCTGGGCCGAACACGTCATCGATACCACCGCGAGCAGCACCAATGCCCTCAAGCAAGAAATCCGCACGCGCTTTGGTGATTGGGGCGATGTAGGCATGAATATTGCCGTGCTGTCCTTTGGCTATGCGCGCGGCCTGCCCAGAAATGCGGATCTCGTTTTCGACATGCGCTTTTTGCGAAACCCGCATTGGGATGCAGCACTACGGCCGCTGACTGGCCTCGACACGCGCATCTCTCGCTTCATTGAGGAAGACCCTGCCTATGAAGATGTTGTTCGTAAGATCGAAGGGCTGCTTCTGACACTCCTCCCCCGTTACGGGCTTGAAGGAAAAGCCTATGTGACGATCGCATTTGGGTGTACGGGCGGCCGCCATCGGTCTGTTCATGTGGCAGAACGAGTCGCGCGTCACTTGGCGAACCATGGGTTCACGCCTATTTTGTCTCATAGAGACATAGAGGCCGCCGGCGACAGTGCAGGCAAAGAAGACGAGTCCGGCGCTCAGGCGAGCCCGACACAGTGAGACGGGGTGGTTGATGATTGGTCTAGTGCTCGTAACGCATGGACGCCTTGCAACCGAGTTTGTGACAGCCATGGAGCATGTCGTCGGGCCGCAGACTGCCATTGAGGCAATATGCATCGGGCCGGACGATGATATGGAAGCACGCCGTGCCGATATTGCTGCTGCTATTGCCAAGGTTGAGAGTGGAAGCGGCGTAATCGTTCTGACCGACTTGTTCGGCGGCACCCCCTCTAATCTGGCCATTTCCCTTATGGATGTCGGTCGCGTTGAGGTGATCGCCGGAATTAACCTGCCCATGCTGATCCGTCTGGAAAGCGCACGGCGTCGAATGAAAGTGGTCGAAGCTGTGGCGGCGGCTCGAGAAGCTGGCCGAAAATACATCTCCGTCGCATCTGAAGTTTTGGGTGAACAAGCCGCATGATGATCAGCCGCACCGTCACCATTTGCAATCGCCGCGGCCTGCACGCGCGCGCCAGCGCCAAATTTGTGACGATGGCAAGCGGCCTCACGGTCAAGGTAGAGGTCGAAAAAGAGGGCACAACTGTTGTCGGCACTTCCATCATGGGACTGATGATGCTTGGAGCAGCCCTTGGCGACGTCATTACGATCCGAGCTGAAGGGGACGGCGCAGAAGACGCCGTGACGCAGCTTGCCGATCTGGTCGAAGCCCGCTTTCACGAAGCCGAATAGACCGCCATGCCCCGCGATATTTCGGGATATTCCAATCCGCTGGTCAAACGCGTCAAAGCTTTGCGCGACAAAAAGGCACGTCGCCTTGAAGGCCTGTTTTTGGCCGAAGGCCTGCGCATTCTAACAGAAGCCCTTGATACGGGGCGCGCGCCACATATGCTCTGGTTTGCACCAGAAAGCGGGCGCCACCCGCTGGTTCAGCAGCTCATCACTGCGACTGAGGACGCAGGTGGAGAGGTGTTTGTTACATCGCCCGATATTCTATCGAAGCTTTCTGGCAAGGATAATCCGGGGGCCGTGCTTGGCGTTTATGAAGAACGCTGGACAGCCTTGGCGGACGTGGATCGCACAAAGTCGGATATCTGGATTGTGGCGGAACGCCTGCGCGATCCCGGAAATCTGGGTACCATTTTGCGGACCGGCGACGCCGTAGGCGCTGGCGGCCTGATCCTCATTAATGACTGCACCGATCCTTTTTCAGTGGAGGCCGTCCGTGCCAGCATGGGGGCCTTGTTCACTCAAGTGATCAGCAAGGCAAGCTGGGCGGAGTTTATGAAATGGCTGCGGCAAGGCCCCGGCCAACTCATTGGCACCAGCCTCAATACCGATCAGGACTATCAAGCCCCCCAATATGCACCACCCGTCTTCTTGCTGGTCGGGAATGAATCTCAAGGGTTACCAGATACTTATGAGGCAGATTGCGATCTTATTGTGAAGATGCCGATGATGGGCAAGGCGGATAGCCTCAATGCCGCCGTCGCGACATCTGTGATGGCGTATGAGGTCTTGAACCAGCTTCGGCGGCGATAACTTAGTCGCTGCTCTCCGCAGAGGGTGGCGCCAACTTGGCCAGAGGGCGCGCCGCCTGCTCCACAATCGGGAGCGTTTCAATTGCCTTCGCGCCTGTATCAACGCCAAGTTTTTCAAATCGTTGCGCCGAAGTCATAACCTGACTCTCAAGACTACCGACCATCGCATTATAGGCAGAGACGGCGGTATCAAGATTGCGCCCCATTCGGCCAACATGGCCGCCCATCGTCGCCAGACGGCTATAAAGCTCCCGCCCCAGTTCTGCAATTTCGCGCGCCTGACCGGCCATTGTCTCTTGCTTCCAAACCGCCGCAACGGTCCGCGCAATTGCAATCAAGTTCGTAGGTGTTGCCAATAAGACCTTGCGATCAAAAGCATAATCCCAAAGTTGATGATCCTGCTCCAATGCTGCGGTTAAGAAATGTTCGCCGGGAACAAACATGATCACATAATCGGGCGCATCGGGGAATTGGCTCCAATAGGCTTTATTGCCGAGCGTGTTCACATGTGCCTTCATGGCCGCAGCATGCGCTGCGAGTTGGACTTCGCGCTCCTGCTCATCCACCGCACCAAAGGCATCCTGATAAGCATTGAGCGACACCTTTGCGTCAATGACCAGCAACTTACCGCCGGGCACTTTCACAATCACATCCGGCCGCAAGCGACCGCCTTCGCCATCGGCGACGCTCACTTCCGTCATAAAGTCGGCATGTTCGGCCAGTCCGCAGCTTTCCAGAACATTGCGTAACTGCTGCTCCCCCCAGCGCCCGCGCGCCTTAGGGGCATTGCGCAACGCATTGACGAGCTTTGCAGCCTCACTAGAAACGCGTTCTGTGCCCTCGCGCATGGCGGCAATCTGTCCATGAAGTACGCCAAAGGCATCGCGACGTTCGGTCTCAACCTTGGTCACTTGCTCTTCATAGCGTTGCAGGCGCTCATGCACCGGCTGAAGCAGGGCCTTAATCCCCTGCCCTGCCAATTCTTCTGATTGTTTGAACCGCGCGTCAGCTCGTTCAAGAAACTGCTTTTGGGCGGCATCCAAAATCTTACCGCCCACCTCGCTAAACTGCGCGCTCAACACCTCTTTGGCATCCTGCAAGGCCTTAACCTGGGCGGCGTGCGCCTCATCCTTTGCCTTTTGCTCGGCCGTCAGCGCACTCACCGCAATCCGGGCTTCGTCCCGTTCGACCAGCGCCTTTTCCAGATCAGCAATAGCGGCACGAAAATCCGCCTGAAGCCGCTCGGTTTCTGCCTTGGCGAGTTCCCAATCGGTCCGCAGCCGCCCAGCATTCCGCCCAGCCAACAGCCAGCCGATCAGCGTTCCAAGGCCAAGCCCTCCGAAGAGGGGCAAAAAAATCGAAAATAGAGATGTGTCCGCAGTCATAAGCGGAACATAGAATGAACAATTGCCTTTGAAAAGGGCTTATGAACGAAAGAATAACAGGCCTGAATGACGAATTAGGCGGCCATTTTGCGCGCCTTGGCCAGCTTTTTCAGGACCATATCCCGCTTCAGCTTTGACAGATGATCGATGAAGAGAATGCCGTTGAGATGATCCATTTCATGCTGCAAGCAAATGGCGAGCAGGCCATCAATCACCTCTTCATGTGCCTTGCCATTTTCATCAAGCCATTTGGCCTTGATGATGGAGGGGCGCTCCACATCGGCATATTGATCCGGGACCGAAAGACAGCCCTCGCTATAGACCGTCAGGTCTTCCGACATTTCGACAATTTCAGGGTTAATGAACACCCGCGGTTCCCGGATGACGGCCCCGCTTTCTTCATCCCTCTCCTGCAAGTCAATCACCAGCACCCGCTTCGCTACGCCCACCTGAATGGCGGCAAGGCCGATGCCCGGCGCATCATACATGGTTTCAAACATGTCCTTTATGAAGGCGCGCAGAGCATCATCCACGCCATCGACGGGCGTAGAGATGGTTTTCAAACGCGCATCGGGCGTTTCAATGATTGGAAGAATGGCCATGACTGTCAGTTAGGTTTGCGAAGGGTCAGGGTCAAGAGACGGGCCGCCGCGCGCGCAGCGCTTGCGCCAATGTTCCGTCATCAAGATAATCAAGTTCTCCCCCAACAGGAAGGCCATGGGCCAGCTGCGTGATACGGACCGGCGCGTTTTCGAGACGTTCTGCAATATAATGGGCGGTCGTCTGCCCCTCTAACGTCGCATTCATGGCAAGGACGACCTCATCAATATCGCCCGCAGCAATGCGCGATAACAGGCTGGCAATATTCAAATCTTCGGGTCGCACACCTTCCAAGGCGGATAAGCGCCCCCCCAGAACATGAAATTTTCCCGGGAAAAGGCGCGATCTTTCCAGCGCCCATAGGTCAGAAACATCCTCCACAACGCACAACAAGCGCCCTTCCCGCCTCGGATCGACACAGATTCCGCAGGGGTCAATTGTGTCGACATTGCCGCAGACATGGCAGGTGGCGAGCTTTTCGGTCACGTGTTCCAGCGCGCGCAATAGCGGCAACATGGCCCCTTCCCGCCGTTTGAGCAGGTGCAAGACCGCCCGCCGAGCCGATCGTGGGCCCAATCCCGGCAGTCGCGCAAGCGCCTGAGCCAAATTTTCAATCTCGATCGAAGCCATGAGAATGCTGATAGGGGGTTGCATTGCGGCTTGCCAAGGGCTTGGAAGAAAAGATGCGGATCATCTTCATGGGCACACCCGATTTCGCCGTTCCAACATTGGACGCCCTTGTGGCGGCAGGCCATGATATTTGCGCTGTCTATTCGCAGCCGCCCCGCCCGGCTGGCCGCGGCAAGGCGCTCTCCCCGACCCCCGTCCACAAAAGGGCAGAAGAACTGGGCCTGGCTGTCCATACGCCCGTGACGCTGAAAGATGATGCCGCTCAAAGGAGCTTTGGGGATCTAAACGCCGATATGGCTGTGGTTGCGGCCTATGGGCTGATTCTTCCGAAGGCGATCCTCGAAGCTCCAAAATTTGGTTGCTTGAATGTTCATGCCTCACTTCTGCCCCGCTGGCGGGGTGCAGCCCCCGTGCAACGCGCCATCCTTGCGGGCGACACGGAAA
>CAMAQU010000095.1 GCA_945860425.1 Sphingomonas paucimobilis | reverse complement strand
ATGTCCCGGTATGCGGCTCGTTTTAAGGGTCTCAATTGTTTGAGTTATGCTTGCCATCACGCTCGGCTCTTTGAGATCGGAGGGGTGAACAGCCAGCCGCACGGCTGAAAATGGTCCCAGTGTATGGCGTGCGACAGCCGCAAAGGCTTTGGACAATTGTGCTCTAACACAGGTTCGCGTTGCCCACGAAATCACCGGGCTTGATGAGAGAGTTTGGCCGGTCAAGGGATCCCATATGCGAAAATGGTCTTCCGCTATGCGGATGCCGCTGGTTTGCAACGCCTTTTTTGCTGGTGCACCATATAGCCACGCGGGGGCCACAAATCCCGAAATTGGTCTCCCAATAATGTCTTCGATAAGTGAACGCCCATCCACGATCCTTTGGTAGGCAGTTTCCTCATCCAAGCCAAGAAATTCGGCTTCTCTATTTGTTAAATGCCGGGCCTTCAGGCTATTCAGCCAGCCGTGTTGATGACTATCTTTGTGGAACCAGCCGTGCACAAACAGCTCCACACCCTCATTCGCCCAATGGCGCAGCTGAACTTGAAACTGTTTGTCCTCAGAAATTGGCGCGCGCCCCCCATGATTAGGAACCACCAGCATTGCCAAGCAACTCGAGTTCAGCCTGCGGCGCAAAAAGTCAGCGATGAGCGCTGCCTCCCGACAGAACAGGGGGCCAACGTCATGAATTGAGGAAAGCATCACGCGCCGCAAAAAGATCCCTTAACTTATAAGTGTTATTTCCGACCGCTCTTAAGTTATGAATGTTTCATAGCGCTGTCATGAAAATGACCGCGTTGTGACAAGTCGGGAGCTTAGTCGCGGATGCGTCAGTATAGGCCTGACGTCAAAATTGACGCAGGAGGCCATGACGACAGATATACTTGGAGGAAAATTGTTTAAGGCGCGCTGAGTATTTCGTTTGTCGTGGCCAGTTCTCCCAAATCACAGCCTCGTTCCTCTAATATGGGCCGCAACGCGCGAAAGGCGGCTGGGTTTCGATGGAGCGGGATCGTGGGGTAGAGATGGTGAACGATATGGTACTGCATCCCCGATGAGCCGATATTGCCCCATATGCTCTTAAATGCGCGCGTATTCCGGTATCGGCCAGATCCGGTCATAGGCTGGTGCGGCGCCCAGCTGAGATAAAAGTTAATGTAGATCGAACCGATCTTATGCGGGAGCCACCAAAGGAGCACCGCTTCCCAAACATGGCCGCTCCACGCCAGCGCAGCCAAAATCGAATATTGCAGAAGCTTGGCGACCATGGCGTGAAGCATGGCGCGTTTTGCAGCCGGGGTATCGAGCCGTTGAAGCGTTGCGGCATAGCGATCATGCAATGGCTGGTTCTTGACCACCGCCTTCGCCAGCGCGCCGAGGCGGGTTGCAGCAGCCATTGGATAGTCAGGATCAAGTTCGGGGTCATTCGTGTGGCGGTGGTGTTCATAATGCGTTACGCGCAATGCACTCAGCGGAGCGGCCAGCGGTATGAGGGAATACCAGCCGATAAGTTCATTAAACCAATGCCAGCGTGACCCTTCTGGCGCGATGATGTGATGCTGGGCATCGTGCGACGGGAGATATGCGGCTGTGACGTTCAGGGTGGCTAGGATAAAAGCAGCCCAGATGGGCAGGGCGCCTATAAACACCAGCGGCCATAGCGAGAGCCAGACAGTTGTGTTGATCAGCGGCCAGAGAACCATGACCCATGGAAACCCGCCCATAAATTGTTCGGCGATGGCCTTTTCCCGGGCCCGCAGGCCCTTGGTTTCCGTCGCGTCTACCACAGCCAAGTCTTTCGTTGCCGCGCAATAATCCCGATAACTACGCCCAGCCCAAGGCCAAATTGGATCGGTGTCATGTCAAAGGGCGCGGATAATCCTGCTCCATCAAGTAGAGCAGCGATGAGGGGCGCCAGAAAGCCGACCCCGAATAGAATCGGGCCCAAACTAAACCCGAAGGCGATTAGCCGCATCGTCTCCCCCTCATCTCGCTGCCGCAATGTGCAGGCTAACTCTGAATAGCAGAGCCATTCCGAGCGCTCTCACGAAGATTGGCTATATGTTCAGGGCCAATTCCGCAACAGCCGCCCAGTATTGAGGCTCCCGCTGCGTGCCAGGCAGCCGCAAAGCGGCCATAGCCTTCCGGCGTCAAGTCTTCGCGGATCGGGCTGAGCCCGGAATTGGCTTCGGCATCGGCGGCCATGGGTGGAAAGGCATTGGCATAGACGCCGAGGCGGGTCGCGCTGTCCGCCCCGAGTTGCGCCTGCGCACTGCGGACGGCGGCTTCCATCACTTCAGGCTGGCTGCAATTGAACAAAAGCGCTGCTGCGCCCACCTCTTGCGCAAGGCGGGCGGCCTCAGCCACGCTTTCGCCTGAGCGCAGGGCGGGTTCATTCGTAGCCGCCTCGTCCTCCAATGTGAAGGAAAGCCATAATGCTTTGCCCGTCGGGGCGGTGAGCGTGGCGCAAAGTCGCGCCTCGGCAAGTGACGACAGCGTTTCGGCAAGCCAATGGTCAACATTTGGAGCGAGTGCGCCGATCAGGATCTCAAGTATCGGACGGGCGCGATCGAGATCGACAAGGTCTGGGCGGTAAGAGCCGCAGACTGGAGGAAGGGACCCCGCAACGCGCACAGCCCGCGGCGATGCATCCGCCAACTCGCGTGCCAGCCGCCCCGCGCGCGCCGCAAGCGAAGCACCTTCGGTGGCAAAGCGTTCTGCGCCGATATGAAAGGGCACAAGGGCATAGGAATTGGTGGTGATGACGTCCGCCCCAGCCTCGACATAGGCTCGGTGGACGGCACTGACGAACTGCGGGCTTTCAATCAGCGCCAGCGCCGACCATTCGGGCTGACGAAATGGCGCAGTGTACGATGTGGGGAGAAGCCGTGAGTTGCTCTGGAATGTTCCTAGAATGTAAGGAGTTCCAAAAAAACGCGCGGGTCGAGATCGCAATTCATTGATTATTTGAGAATAATTGGTGGACGCACTTGGGCTCGAACCAAGGACCCGCTGATTAAGAGTCAGCTGCTCTACCAACTGAGCTATGCGTCCACACCGCGAGAAAACATCGTCCAAAAGACAGGTTTTCGACCGCGAGGTCGGGCCATTAGCAGCGCCCCCTTGGCATTGCAATGCCCAATTCAGAATTGCTTATAGGCTGCCACGGATGCGGCTGTTGCGATCGATGGACATCATGATGCCAAGGCAGAGCATCACTGTCAGCATCGCCGTTCCGCCGTGGGAGACAAGGGGGAGTGGAATGCCTACAACTGGGGCCAAGCCCATAACCATCAGCAGGTTGATTGTGACATAATAAAAGATAGTCATAGACAAGCCGGCAGCTGTCAGCTTGCCAAAGCGCGTGGTTGCGCGATTGGCGACGTTGAGGCCACATCGCCCGACAAGAACAAAGGCAGTGATCACCGCTAGTCCGCCAACAAAGCCCCATTCTTCGGCCATAGTGGCAAAGACGAAATCGGTGTGCCCTTCGGGCAGATAGTCGAGATGGCTTTGTGTGCCGTTTAGAAAACCTTTGCCAAACAGCCCGCCAGACCCAATCGCAATTTTTGATTGAGTGATGTGATAGCCCGCGCCCAGCGCGTCATCCTCAGGGTTAAGGAAAATGAGAACGCGTTTCTTTTGATAGTCATGCAAAAGGCTGAAGATTATCGGCAGGGCCGCGGCAAAAGCGAGGCCTGAACCAACAAAAAGGCGCAGGGGAACTCCGGCGAGAAACATGACTGTAATGCCGCCCACGGCAATCATGGTTGCGGTGCCTAGGTCGGGCTGCAGCATAACAAGGGCAAAGGGCAACCCCGCCAGCACCAGCATAGGCCAGATGCCCGTCCATGTTCTGAGCGCGCTGCCCGGCAGGCGCGCATAATAGCGGGCGGTTGCCAGCACGATGACCAGCTTCATAAGCTCCGATGGTTGTAAGCGGATAAAGCCCAGATCAAGCCAGCGTTGGCTGCCGCCGCTGATTGCGCCCAAAAGTTCAACACCGATGAGCAGCAAAAGCACGAGAACATAGCCCGGAAAGGCCAATTGGGCATACCAGCTTTCGGGAATGCGGGACATGGCAATTGCCAGCATCAGGAAAATGCCAAAGCGAATGCTATGGCTTGCAGCCCAGGGTGTCAGGCTACCACCGGCTGCTGAATAGAGGATCACCGCCCCAAAGCCCCCAAGCGCCACCAGCAAGAACAGTAATGACCAGGGCAATTGTCGAAGCGGGGTGGGGATGATGCCATCCGTCATAGGGGATCCCCTGATCTTGGTGCTGTTGTGATCGGCGCGGCGGTGGGCGTGCTTGCCGTTTCGGGTTCTGGCGTCGCAATTTCTTCTGGATTTACGGGCGCCATGGCTTGGGGGTCGGGTTCGCTGGATTGCCGGATTTCGGAATCATCTACGCTTCCTTGGGTAGCTCCGTCTGCACGGGATTTTTGAACACCGGCCGATTTCCATGCCGCGACCTTGCGCGCCATGCGGCTATTTACATCGCCCCCCCAATTGGTTTCCAAGGCCGTTAGTTCTGCCATCGCTTGTTCGGGATTGAACATATAGGTCATTAGGCTTTTGGCGACCGGCGCGGCCGCCCGTGCGCCGCCCATGCCGTGTTCTATGACGACAGCACCCGCATATTTGGGGGCATCGGCAGGCGCAAAAAACACGAACAGGCCGTGATCCTTATACTTCCATTCGCCCGATTGGCCGCGTTGTGCTCCGGATATCTTGCGCACCTGCGCCGTGCCCGTCTTTCCGGCCATGCGAATATCCGGGATTGGAAGTCTGCTGGCCACGGCCGTTCCATCCCCATTGACGACCAGATCCATGCCTTCGCGGACAATGGCGAGATGCTCAGGCGGGATGGGAAGGGGCCGGATGGGCTTCTGCTCACCTTGGATTAGATAAGGGTCAAGATGATTTCCTGATGCAATGCGGGCGGCGAGAACAGCAAGCTGGAGCGGGCTCGTCTGAACATAACCCTGCCCGATAGTGGCGTTGAGCGTATCGCTTTGCGTCCAGGCTTTGTCATATTTACGGGCTTTCCAAGCGCTGTCCGGCACGGTTCCATAGCGTTGGGAAGGCATGGGCAAGACAAATTCCTGGCCTAGCCCCAATTGCCGCGCAATGGGCGCAATCCGATCATAGCCAATGCGCCGCCCCATTGCATAGAAATAGGTGTTGCAGCTTTTCATAATGGCGGTGCGCATCGTCATGGGGCCATGCCGGCTGAGGCAGCGGAAGGTTCGATTGCCCAGACGATACCCTCCATTGCAGACAACAACTTCTTCTGGATCAACGCCATGATGCAATAGGGCGAGAGCTGCTGCGGGCTTGACTGTGGAGCCCGGTGGGTAAAGGCCCTGCATGGCCTTATTGAGCATGGGGATATGGTCGTCCTCTTGCAGCATCTTCCATTCAATGCGTCCAATGCCATCGGAAAAGCTATTGGGATCAAATGCCGGCATAGAGGCCAAGGCCAATATCCCCCCCGTTGCGCAATCCAGAACGACAGCAGATCCGGATTCTAGTCCCAGTCTGCGCCCTGCAAAGTCCTGCAATCCGGCATCTACGGTCAACCGGACGGGTTTGCCCGGTACATCGGGTCGTGTTGCAAGATCCCGCACAAGTTTTCCGCGCGCTGTCACTTCGGTGCGCTTGGCACCGGGAGAGCCACGAAGAAGAGATTCCTGCGTTTTTTCGAGACCCGCCTTGCCAATTTTGAAACCGGGTGTGATCAACAGCGGATCTCGACTGACCTCATAATCCTTGGCAGAAGCGGCACCGACATAGCCAATCAGATGGGCCACGCTGGCGCCTGCAGGATAAAAGCGCGTGAAATATTCGCTGGGCGCAACGCCGGGCATGTCTGGGGTGCGCAGGCTGACCGCTGCGAATGTTTCTGAATCAATATTTTCTGCAACGGGGACAGGCTGAAACCCGGCTGCCGTTTTAAGGTCTGCTCGAATGCGCGCGACATCATCCGGCGCAAGCTGCATAATCGCGCTCAATTGCCCAATCACCTTGTCCTTATCAATGAGGCGATCGGGGATGAGGTCAACGCGAAAAGCCGTTTTATTGAGCGCAATGGGCTTTCCCTTACGGTCCAGGATCCAGCCGCGGCGTGGCGGGAGTATTTGCAGGTTCACCCGGTTGCTTTCCGCAAGAAGGGTGTATTTTTCGTTATCGGCAATGGCCAGCCATCCCATGCGTCCCGCCAGCAGGGTGCCGATGCCTATTTGCGTTGCGCCGAGGAAGAACAGGCGGCGGGAAAAGGTAAAGCCTTGTTGCGCCTCCGTCATTGGGCTGCTCTTGCCAAAAAGGCTGGTCATAGCGACCACCTGAGCCGGTCCAGCCCACCGCAAATCCTGACAATCAACGGAAAGACGAGGAGTGAAGCAACAATCTGAGGAATGAGAAAGAGTGCACTCGTTTCACCGCCCGCCATGTTGGCGATTGCCAGCCCACCCAGCAGAGCCAAGATGATGAGAAACGATGCAATTACCCAATCTTGCCGATAGTCGCGCCACATCATCCAGCGATCACATAGTTCAAGCACAAGCAGCGCCACGGTCCAGAGAAACATGGACGACCCCAGCGGCTGCCCGCTTAAAAGATCATCAAAAAAGCCAAGTGGTAAGGCGGTCCATACAGGCCAGATGTCCCGCACGATCAGACGCCACCCCAGGAGCAGCAATAAGCCAAAGGGGGGAATGAGAGGATAAAGCGCTAAATGCGGCAGGACGGATGTCAAAGAACCAAGCAAGACC
>CAMAQU010000094.1 GCA_945860425.1 Sphingomonas paucimobilis | reverse complement strand
AGCGGCAGCGACATCGTCAACAAGGCGCTGCAGCTGCATGGCGGCTATGGCTATTTAATGGATTACCCCATTGAACGCTTCTGGCGCGACCTGCGCGTCCACTCTATCCTAGAAGGAACCAACCAGATCATGCGCATGATCATCGGACGGGAGCTGATACGGGCATGAGCGGGATTTATGAATTTTTTGAGAGGGAAAATAAGTCATGAAGATCAGCTTTATCGGCCTTGGCAATATGGGCGGCGGCATGGCGGCCAATTTGGCGCGTGTGGGCCATGTGGTAAAGGCCTTTGACCTGTCCAAGGATGCATTAGCTCAGGCAAAGGCAAAGGGCTGTGTGCCCTGTGCGTCTATCCAGGAGGCCGTGGTCGATGCAGACGCCGTTGTGACGATGCTCCCCAATGGCAAGATTGTGGAGCAGGTCTATGCCGAGGATGTGGTTGGCCATGCGCCGCGCTCAGCCACGTTGATTGATTGTTCCACCATAGATGTGGAGACAGCCACCAAGGTTGCGCGGGATGCGGCCAAGCGCGGCGGCTATGAAATGGTTGATGCGCCCGTTTCTGGGGGGATTGCAGCAGCCAATGCGGCGACCCTAACCTTCATGGTCGGCGGCACGCCCAGCGCCTTTGGTCATGCAGAGCCGATCCTTGCCGCAATGGGTAAGGCGGTGATCCATGCCGGCAAAAGCGGCGCGGGGCAGGCGGCCAAAATCTGCAATAACATGATTTTGGGTGCGACTATGATTGCGACCTGCGAGGCCTTTGTGATGGCCCAAAAGCTCGGCCTTGATTTGAAAACCTTTTACGACATCTCGTCTAAGGCATCGGGTCAGAGTTGGTCGATGACCAGCTATTGCCCCGTGCCCGGTGTCGGCCCGCAGAGCCCGGCTGATAAGGGCTATCAGGGCGGGTTTGCGACCAATTTGATGCTGAAGGATTTGCTGCTCGCAATGGAGGCAGCAGAGCAAGTCGAGGCGGTTGTCCCCATGGGCGCACGCGCAGCCGAACTCTATCAGGAGTTTGCCAATTTGGGGCAGGGCAATATCGACTTTTCCGGCATTATCCGCATGCTCGATGCCAGCGGGCGGCCGGAGTAACGTTTTGACCTTAAGAAATTAGCTTGATTGGGTCTTCCCGATCCAGATTTCAGCAATGACTTTTACATCTAACTGGCAAGCCGCTGTTCCGACGCAGAGAGCCTGCCAGTAATCAACTAATCGGCAGGCGGCTTCAGCTCCTGGATCTGCCGTTCAAGATTGGTCAGCAATGGCTCTACCATCGCCTCGTCCAGCCCATGAACGAGGCGGTTGATAGCCATGCCTTCAATTGTTTGCTGCGCCAATGCCAGCGCCAAATCGAAATTGGCACGGTTTTTCTGCCATTCGGGGAAGGCCTCGATGGATAGAACATATCGCCGCGCGCGAAATTCGGCCTGCGCAGGTTCGAGTATCTGAGCCAGTCCCTGATCGGTTCGCGCTGCAATCGACAATTCGTGGAAGGCGGTGAAACTCGGGCTGGACAGCTGGTCCCAATAGGCCCGCACGACTTCGTGGACACCCCGGTTGGCAATATCGCCGCTGCGCCGAGTTGCCCGTAGGCGCTTTTCATGGAGTTCAGCGATCACGGCATGCATCAGCGCTTCGCCGTTCTCAAAATGATGGAGCATCGCGCCGCGAGACAGCCCCGCCTCTGCTGCCACGCGTGCGGTGGTCGTTCTCGAATAGCCGAACTTAACGATGCAGCGAATGGCACCCTCGATCAGGCGCTTCTTGGTTTGAACACTCTTGAGCCATTGCTGCGTCGGCGATATAGGCGCGACACCTGCAGCGGGCCGGCCGCTCGACGCAGTTTGATGCAGTTTTCGTAGGCTTACCATGTTTACTGCTCGTCAGACGGCTTCGTGAAAGCTGAGTTCCATTTCCTCAGCGAGACATTCAAGAATCGGGGGAACCAGTCGATCATGAAAATCAATGCCCATGTGATGGTCAAACGCCGCTTCTGATTTGAATGTTGCCACGCAAAAATAGGTGTTTGGCATATCGGCTGATTTGAACAGCTCATAAACTTCACAATCAGGCTCGTGAAGATGAACAAGGGCGCGCAACTCAATTTGCAGCGCTTCCAGATCGGCTGCCTTTTCTGGCTTGGCAACGAGCTTGGCGATGAATGACTTTCTCATGGAATCAGGCCTCATTTAGTTCAGTGACAAGAGTGTCGCGCAGGCGGAATTTTTGAATCTTCGACGTCGACATTGGCCATTCGCTGACGAAGCGAACGTGTCTTGGAAGCTTGAAGCTGGCAAGCTTTCCGGTGCAATGGGCGATGAGTTCTGCTTCGCTCGTGCTCTGACCTTCGTTAAGTTCGACAAAGGCAGCCGGCACTTCAACATAGCGCTGATGCGGAATGCCTGTAACTTGCGCAAGCTTAACGGCTGGGTGCGCTTGCAGCACAGCCTCAATCTCGGCTGCAGCCACATTCTCTCCGCCGACCTTTAACATGTCCTTGGTTCGGCCATGAAACATGATCTGCCCTTGCGCATCGAACGAGCCAATGTCGCCCGTGTGGAACCAACCATCTGCGTCAATAACTTCCGCAGTTTTTTCGGGGGCATTATAATATCCCGCCAACATATTTGGCCCACGGGCGATGATCTCACCCTGCTCATCAACGCCGCAAACATTGCCTGTTTCAACGTCGACGATCCGAACTTCCCATTCGTCCAAAGGAACGCCCAGCCGCCAGCCACGGGCTTCCCAAGGGTCGGTCATTCGGCTTGTGCAGATTGTGCCAGAGCCTTCTGTTAGGCCATATGTCCCAACCATGATCGTGTGCGGCATGGCTTTGACCATCGCATCTCTGATCCAGTCTGGCTGCACACCTAAATTTGCATTCATCAGTCGAACACTGGACAAATCGGTTTGCGAAAACTTTGGATGTTCGATCAGATCCTGCATGATCGTAACAAAGCAGGGGTAGGCATGCGTGGCTTTTTCGGTTTCCAGCATGGAAAGCGCGACGCCGGCATCGAAATTGGGGATTGTGAGGTAGGCCCCGCCAATGTCGAGAATTGACACAAGAGGAAGAATGCCAGCGATATGGAAAATGGGCAGCGGTGACCAGAATCTGTCCCCCGGCTGCATTTCGTAGCGTCGACCCAGATTGCGACTATTCCCGACAATCCCACGGTGCCGGATGAGGCAGCCTTTTGGATTGGCGGTGGTTCCGGATGTATAGAGGATCAAAGCGGTGCTTTGCGGGTCAACGGCGTCGATCCGCATGTCAATTTCTGCTTCGTCCAGCGTCGATAGAGGCGAGGTCCCAAGGGCCAATTTCGCCGACACCAGGCCCGCTGGGCAAGGCTCATCTATGCAGATAATCGACCGAAGCTTCGGCGCTTCTTGAAGGGACAAGTTTTCTGGATCTGCCGCTTCCGAAAGCGACGGGAGTGCTTCCATCAGTCGCTCGCTGAAATCGAGTGAATCAGCCACACGACCTGTTGTGATCAGGCAAACCAAGTCTGCATCTCTGACAAGAAAGGCAAGCTCTCCGGGCTGGTATCGCGCATTGACTGGGACAGCGACGGCCCCGGCCATCGCAATGCCGAACAGCGCTTCTACAAATTCCGGGCGCGTCGTCAGCAAGAGGCCCACATGATCACCTGGCTGAACCCCACGTGCGATGAGCGCTGCCGCCCAGAGGCGTGACTGGTTATTCAAATCAGCGTAGCGCGTGCGCTTATCAGGGAAGATCAGAGCCATGTCTTGTGGTCGGAGAGACGCTCCGTTGCGCAAAAGCTCTCCCAGAGTGTAAATGGGTTTCATGCCGAGATGTGCCGCAGATATTCCCGAGTGTATGTGCCATCTATACACTCGATCATCTTTGCTATGATGTCGACGCTGGCGGGATTGGCCTGATGGGCTTGATCAGCAGCTTCATCAACAAAGCTCTCAAAAACCGCGAAGGCGTGTGGCGCATCAAGGCGATAAAATTTATATGCCAAGGTTCCGACTTCCTCGGCGGCGTTCATTTCCATGTGTGGGATGAGCGTCAAGAATTCGGCTTCTCGGTCTGCCTTGACGTTAAAGCGTGAGAGGAAGGTCCAGCTCATTTCAAATCTCTCCATCAATATAGCGATCAAGTTCTGCATGGAAGTGACGCAGCCTTGCTTCCTGTTCACTCCAAATTGGCCCGCGAAAGCCGCGCGAGCGGGATCCTTTTTGAACAATCGGTAAGAGTTCGGAATCTTGATCCAAGACCTGCCCAAGATTGGGCGGTTCGCCGAGCGGGACGCGCTCGATCTCCGGGCGTGTCATCCCCGTTGTGTCAGTCCCGTCGGCTAACCCCATCCAAGCAGGCGGGCCATAGCCCGGCGCGTCAACATGCGCGAACAGGATGCAGGTGTCGTAGGTGAACCGATTGGCATCCTCTGGATGCGGCAGGAAGCGATGGATGAACACTGCTTCAGGGTGGCAACCGATCTGCACATTAGGAAAAATGCCATAAATGGTTGAGTCGCTAAGTTGGGTATCGCTGAATTTGTCATAGTCGAGACCGAAGCGCTTGGCGCGTTCGCGCTTTGCTAATTGGATAGCGCCCCGACTGTCTTGCGCAGTGCCTTCAAAGGCGTCTGGGTCAATACCCGCATCGCGCAGCATCATCTTAATGCCATCATTCACGCTGAATTGATCAGGAAACCGAGGTGAGGGTTGGCCAAATGGCACGAACTGACGGCTCATCCCGTTGGGATAGAGGTCGATCTGTGTGCGGTCGTCCATGACGCCTTGCGTTTCAGGATGAACAGCGTGGAGGTGGTAGATTTCATAAAAGGCATCCACTCCGCCTTTCCAATTCGCTGCCCAGTCAGTCTGTTTATGCTGAATGACGTTCATTGCGCCGATATCATAGGTCGCCAGTTGGTCTGCGACCGGCCCGAGCCATTCACGCAGCGGCGGCACATCATCTGACAGAGAGATAAAGGCAAGGCCGGCCACCTCCTCGCATCGGACTGGCGTGAGGTTGCGGTCATGACACAGAGTTTCGGGATGAAAAGAGAATTCATCCGTTACTTTCGTGTTGGTGCCATCAAGCGCGAATTGCCAGCTATGGAAGGGACATGTGAAACTTCCGACAGAACCAAAATCGGCGAGGATCAGCTGGCTCCCCCTGTGGGGGCACACATTATAATGCGCCTTTAGGCTGCCATCCTCTTGTCTGACGATGATGAAGCTCTCGTCCGCGATGTCGAACCGGACAAAATCGCCGTCGTTGCGAAGGTCGCTCGTTGGGCCGGCGAGCAGCCAGGTCCGCGTCCACATTCGGTTCCATTCAGCGTCTTTATAGTCTGCACCATGATAACGTGTCGGGTCTGGACGCCCGGTTCCGTTATCTATTCTGGGTGCCCGATCATTGAAAGGGTGGTGCGCGCCTGTGTGAATGTCCCAGAGCCGAAAATCGAAATTCATTGACTGCACTCCTCTCACCTTTGGGGACTACAAATACATAAATTCGAAAAAAAACAAACATGATTGATTGTTATTTCGATATGTGGCACGCGTTGTACCTTAGGTGGCACTAAAGCAAAAAACGGCTGCCGGAAAAAATCGTATGGGGAGGCTCTTATGGGCAATAAAATTTTGACGCGTGGTATTGGTACAGGTTTGGTTCTGGCGCTTGTATCACCTGCTTTTGCGCAGACGACCGGCGGAACTTCGGACGATACTGGCCTGTCGGACATCATTGTGACGGCAACGCGCCGGGACTCTAATCTCCAGACGACGCCAATTGCGATCACCGCAGTGGACCAAACCGTCATTCAGCAGGCAAGCCCTGACAATATCGGTGATCTTGCTTCCTTTGTTCCCAATTTCTCCGCCGCAAAAATCACCGGCTTTAATGCTGCCTCCTTCGCCATGCGTGGCGTCGGTCAGAATAACATTATCGTTTATTATGAGCCGTCGGTGCTCGTCACCGTTGACGATTTTGTGATGCCCAGCGTCCAGACCCAGTTGTTGGACACGTTTGACGTGCAGCAAGTTGAAGTGTTGCGTGGGCCGCAAGGTACATTGTTCGGTAAGAACGCTGACGGCGGTGCTGTGACGGTTAAGACCAAGCGGCCGGACCTCGCCAATTTCGGCACCGAGCTTCGGCTCACGGCGGGTAGCTTTAAGTCGTACAGCGGCAACGCGGCCGTCAATATCCCGCTCATCCAGGATAAGCTCGCGCTGCGCTTGGTCGGCGGATACGAATATTCGGACGGCTTCATGCGCAACGGCGCTTGCTACGGCGCAGTTGGGACATTCTTGACGACGCCACCGGCCTTGCCTGCGACCACAGCAAAATTTGTTGGCCGCTCGGGTTGTGGCGATGGCCGCCGTGTGGGCGGCACAGACGTTTACAATTTGCGCGCCAAATTGCTTTGGGAACCATCAGATAATTTTGATGCATTGCTGCAATATGAAATGATCCGAGATAGTTCGGAAACCCCGGCTCCGGTCAACGAAACGCCGGTCAATGGCGGCGGCCGCTTCTTCCTGTTTGATGCCCTGAATGTTGGATCGCGCGGCAACAAAAGCAGTGACCCAATTGACAATGGCGGTGTGACAAACCGTCAGGATGGCCTGATGCGCATGCAGGATGGCCATGTGGTCAATGTTGATGGCGTCTACCTCAATATGAACCTTGATGTTGGCATGGGCACGTTCACCTCCATCACGGGTTGGCGCAGCCAGCGTTCGCGCCTTCCCAGCACCTACACCGGGCAGGCGCCAGTGGCCGCCGACGGTTCGGTTCT
>CAMAQU010000093.1 GCA_945860425.1 Sphingomonas paucimobilis | reverse complement strand
CCTATGCCCAAGCGATTATCGACAGCGGGGTCAAAATTGTTGAAACGGCCGGTACGCCCGCCGTGCGTGAATTGTGGGAGATGATGCAGCCGCACGGCATTCGCATTCTCCACAAGTGCACGGCAGTCCGCCATGCCTTGTCCGCCGAGCGCGCTGGCGTGGACATCATCTCAATTGATGGCTTTGAATGCGCCGGGCATCCGGGGGAAGATGACATTCCCGGCCTGATCCTGATCCCGGCTGCAGCGGACAAGGTGAAGATCCCCTTGCTTGCCAGCGGCGGCTTTGGCGATGGGCGCGGTTTGGCTGCAGCACTGTGCCTCGGCGCTGATGGCGTCAACATGGGGACGCGCTTTACTGCAACGGTTGAAGCCCCCATCCATCAAAGCTTCAAAGAGGCGATGGTTGCAACGGACGAACGCGGTACCGATTTGATCTTCAGAAGCTATCGCAACACTGCGCGCGTGGCGCGCAACGAGGTATCTCAGCAAGTTGTGGCTGCCGAACGCGAAGGTCAGCCCTTTGAAGTTGTGGCTGGTCTGGTCAAGGGTGTGCGGGGACGCGAAGGCTTGGCCAGTGGCGACATTAATCATGGCATATGGTCTGCGGGCATGGTGCAAGGGTTGATCCACGACATCCCAACTTGTGCTGACCTTGTGTCTAGGATGGTTGCGGATGCTGAATCCATCATTCAGTCCCGCCTAAGCGGGATGCTGTCCGCTTAACCTGGTTTTCTGCTTAAAAAGGGCGCGCACATATGGGCATGCTGGATGGAAAAGTTGTCGCCGTAACTGGGGCGGGACGCGGCGTTGGTCGGGAGATCGCGTTGCTCTGTGCCGCCCATGGGGCCGCTGTGATCGTTAATGATCCCGGCGTTGGCGGCGGCGGTGAAGGCGGGGATACGGGCCCCGCCCAAGACACGGTGAATGACATTTTGGCAGCCGGCGGCAAGGCCCAAGCCAATATGGCGAGTGTTGCCGATCCGGTGGGTGCAACCTCTATCATTGAAGATGCGGTGCAGCGGTTTGGCCGGATTGATGCCGTCGTCAATAATGCAGGCATTTTGCGTGACACCATCTGGCACAAGATGAGCCATGAGGATTGGCGCGCCGTTATCGATGTTCATCTGCACGGCAGCTTTAACGTCTCTAAGGCTGCAACGCCCTATTTCCGGGAGCAGCAATCGGGCAGCTTCATCCACTTCACGTCCACATCTGGGCTGGTTGGAAATATTGGGCAGGCCAATTATTCCGCAGCCAAATTGGCGATTGTCGGCCTGTCGCAGTCGATCGCGCTGGACATGGCGCGCGCTGGCGTGCGCTCCAACTGCATTGCACCTTTCGCTTGGAGCCGGATGACGGCTTCTATCCCCGCTGAAACGCCGGAGCAAAAGCTTCGGGTCGAGCGGATGAAAACAATGAGCGCGGATAAAATTGCGCCTCTTGTCGTCTATCTGGCCTCTGATGCGTCGAAAGAGGTAACCAACCAGATTTTTTCCGTCCGTAAAAATGAAATCACTTTGTTCAACAAGCCGCGTCCGGTGCGGTCGATGACCAAGGTGGAAGGCTGGACGCCAGAGGCGATCGCGGATGAATTAATCCCGTCATTCCGCCCCAGCTTTGCCCGTGCTGATGAAGTGTCAGCGCATGTTTTCCCTTATGATCCAATTTGAGGCCAAAGAGATGAGCAACAAATCCGCAGGCATGGACGCCGATATTTTTGAGCAGTTCACCGAACAGCTGCACCGCTATGTGCGGGAACGCCTTATCCCGGCTGAAAAGCAGGTTTTGGAAACAGACCTGATCCCCGACGACATATTGGATGAAATGCGTCAGCTCGGCCTGTTCGGCCTGACCATGCCGGAAGAATTTGGCGGGGCTGGCATGAGTATCCAGCAATATGTTCGCACCATCCGAGAGCTCAGCTATGCGATGCCCTGCTATCGGTCGATAACGTCGATCAACATTGGCATGGTCTGTTCCGCTTTGAAAAATGGCGGCACGGCTGAACAAAAGGCGGAATGGCTGCCCCGTCTGGCCGCTGGTGAAGTCGCCTCTTTCGGGCTGACCGAGCCGGGTTCGGGGTCCGATTCCGCCGCGATGCAGACAATGGCGGTCAAATCCGGCAATGGTTGGGTGTTGAATGGCACCAAGCGTTACATCACCAATTCGCCTTTCGCGAATGTCGCGCTCATCATGGCGCGGACCAGCAAGGAGGCGTTGCCGAAAAACGCCCATGTCTCGGCCTTCATCGTGCCGATGGACACGCCGGGCATCACGGTTGGCAAATCAGACAAGAAAATGGGCCAGGCCGGCAGCCATATTGCCGATATTGTCATGGAAGATGTGAAACTGCCCGCGGATGCTTTGTTGGGCGGGCAAGAAGGCAAGGGCTTTGTGACGGCCATGCAGAGCCTCGACAATGGACGCTTGTCCGTTGGCGCGGCTGCCGCAGGCTATGCACGCCGCGCACTCGATAGCGCCTTGCGTTATGCCAATGAGCGTAAGGCCTTTGGGGAGCCGATCTCCAATTTCCAGCTGATCCAGCAGATGCTCGCCGAAAGCGAGATCGAAATCTACGCCGCGGAATGCATGTTGGAAGACGCCGCGCGTCGTGCTGATGCCGGAGAAAATGTGCTGCGCAAGGCCGCTGCAGCCAAGGTTTTTGCATCGGAAATGTGCGGGCGCGTCGTTGATCGCGTGGTGCAGATTTATGGCGGTGCGGGCTATCTGGCAGAATATGATGCAGAACGCTTCTTCCGCGATGCCCGCATCTATCGGATTTACGAGGGCACGACGCAGATCCTTCAGCTCCAAATCGCAAAGCATATGCTGCGCGAATGGGCGGCTCAGGCCTAATCCATGTATCAATTGCTCGGCGGTCTTTCGGTTATTGAAGCATCCAGCTTTGTCGCGTCGCCGACAGCCGGGCTGTATCTTGCCCAAATGGGCGCAGAGGTCATCCGCGTCGACCAAATAGGCGGCGGGCCGGATTATCGACGCTGGCCTGTGACGCCCGCAAATGACTCGCTTTATTGGGAAAATCTCAATCGGGCGAAAAAGTCGGTCGCGCTGGATTTGGCCACGCCGCAAGGGCGGGAATTGCTGCAAGACTTGGTTTGCAAAACGGGCCAGTTCATTACCAATTTCCCGGCAGAAGGCTTTTTGGCGCACGAAAAGCTGGCGGAAAAGCGGCCTGATCTCGTGACTGCGCGTATCATGGGTTGGGCCGATGGCGCGCCCGCACTGGATTATACGGTCAACAACGCCGTTGGCTATCCGATGATGACGGGGCCGGGGCCAGAGCCTGTGAACCATGTTCTGCCCGCTTGGGATTTGGTGAGCGGGGCCTATGCCGCCTTTGCGATGCTCGCCGCCCTGCGGCGGCGCGATGAAACAGGCGAAGGCAGCGAAATACGCATTCCCCTGTCCGATGTTGCAATTGGCACAGTCGCCAATTTGGGCGGCATTGCCGAAGTCTTGCATCAAGGGGCCAATCGGCCACGCTTGGGCAATATGGTCTATGGCCTGTTCGGGCGTGACTTTGTGACGTCCGATGGCGTGCGCACGATGATTGTGGTCGTCACGCCGCGCCAATGGGCCAATTTGGTGACGGCCCTGGGTCTTGAGGCATCCTTGGCAGCTTTGGAAGGCCAGTTGGGTGTCAGCTTTGCCAAGGATGACGGTCTGCGCTTCACCCATCGTGATGCCCTATATCCATTGTTTGAAGCGGCCATAGCGGCGCGTCCCCATGCAGAGCTGGCGACGAGCTTTGATGCAGCCGGCATTGTCCATTCGGCCTATCGCACCATGTTGGATGCCGCGCATGATCCCCGCCTTGTAGGGGATAATCCTATGTTCAGCACGGTTGATACCAATCCTTCGGGCATTACCTATCCCGCTGCCGGCGCGTTTGGCACGGTTCCTCAATTGGATCGTTCCGCGCCGCTGCCCGCGCCGCGCAATGGCCAGCATAGCGAACAGGTGCTGAGCGATCGGCTTGGCCTATCCTCGGGTGAGATTGCCCGCCTTATTGATTCTAAGATTGTAGGAATTGCATCATGACACTCAGACGCGCCGCAATTGTTGCCCCCATCCGTACGCCCGTTGGAAAATTTGGCGGTGCTCTGGCGAGCATGACCGCTGGTGAGTTGGGCGGGATTATCCTGAAGGCGCTGATGGAGCGGACAAAAATTGATCCCGCGCGCGTCGACGATGTCGTCTTCTCGCAAGGCTATGGCAATGGCGAAGCGCCCTGCATTGGCCATTGGTCTTGGCTCGCCGCAGGCTTGCCTCTGGACGTGCCGGGCTATCAATTGGATCGGCGCTGCGGGTCTGGCCTGCAAGCCATCGTCAATGCCGCAATGATGGTTCAAACCGGGGTGAGCGATATCGTCGTCGCCGGTGGCGTTGAGAGCATGTCGAATGTGGAGCATTACACCACCGACATCCGCAAAGGCATGCGCGCGGGCAATCTGACCCTGCATGATCGCCTGACGCGCGGGCGCGTTATGTCACAACCGGTGGAGCGGTTCGGCGTGAGTACGGGCATGATCGAAACCGCCGAAAACCTTGCCAAAGATTATGGCATCAGCCGGGAGGCGTGCGATGCTTATGCTGCCCGGTCGCACCAGCGCGCGGCGGCCGCATGGAAGAACGGCCTGTTCGCCGATGAGCTCGTGCCTGTCGGCATCGCCCAGAAAAAAGGCGATCCGATCATTTTCGATCATGATGAGGGCTATCGCGCCGATGCCAGCATGGAAACGCTGGGCAAACTGCGTCCATTGGAAGGTGGCGTTGTGACGGCGGGCAATGCTAGCCAGCAAAATGATGCGGCGGCCGCTTGTTTGGTTGTCGCTGAAGACCGGCTGGAGGAATTGGGGCTGGAACCCATTGCCTTCTTCCATAGCTGGGCGGCCGCGGGCTGTGATCCCAGCCGCATGGGCATTGGCCCAGTCCCTGCAACCGAGCGGCTCTTTGCGCGCAATGGTCTTTCCTTTGATGATATTGGCCTGATCGAATTGAATGAGGCTTTTGCGCCGCAGGTGCTGGCCTGCCTCAAGGGCTGGGGCTGGTCAGATGACGACAGCCGGCATGAGATTTTGAATGTGAATGGCTCTGGCATTTCGCTGGGCCATCCCATTGGCGCGACAGGTGGCCGGATCCTCGCCAATCTGACTCGTGAAATGCAGCGCCGCAGTGTGCGCTATGGGCTGGAAACCATGTGCATTGGCGGCGGGCAGGGGATTGCGGCGGTTTTTGAACGCGCATGATGCTTGCCCAATGTCTTGAGGCGGCCCGAACCTATCGGGATGCGGCCAAAGCTGCTCTGGCAGAACGGCTCACCACGCATGCGATAGACACGCAACAACGGGCAGCGCACGGCTTTGCGTGGGTCGCAACCAGCGTGGCAGCGCTCGAGGCGGTTTCGGATTGGCTGGTCGCGAATGAAGGTGGTTCCTCACTCGATCAGCAAGTGGCCCATCTCATCTTTGCGGAAACCTTGGGTCAGTTGATTGGCGGCCTGCCTATGGGGCAGAATGAACTGCTTCGGCCAAGCGACCTCGGTGTGCAGGATGCAGCCCGCGCGCTGGAGGCCGGTTCCGCCTCTCTGCTCTTGGCAGATCATGCCAGCACGCGCCTTGCCGTGGCGCAGGCCTTGGCAGATGGGCAAAGCCCCAGCGAAAGCTTCCATGATGCAGAGCTGGATAGCATCCGCGATCAGTTTCGTCGGTTCACTCAGGCCGAGATTTTGCCCCATGCCCACAACTGGCATTTGGCGAATGACCTGATCCCCGATGCAACGGTCGCAGCGATGGCCGATCTCGGCACATTTGGCGTCTGCATCCCAGAGGAATTTGGCGGCCTTGGCTTGTCCAAACTTGTGATGTGCGTTGTCACCGAAGAATTGTCGCGGGGGTGGATTGGCGCGGGATCGCTTGGCACCCGCTCTGAAATTGCGGGGGAGCTGATCGCGATGGGCGGCACTCTTGCCCAAAAGGCGAATTGGCTGCCCAAAATTGCCAGTGGAGAGGTGCTCCCAACCGCAGTCTTTACCGAACCCGATACCGGCTCCGATCTCGGCTCCCTACAAACGCGCGCGCGCCGCAGCGAAACGGGCTGGGTCATTGACGGGGCCAAGACATGGATCACCCACGCCAGCCGATCGGACCTGATGACAATGCTGGTCCGCACCCTGCCAGAGGAAAAGGCCTATGCCGGCCTTTCTATGTTGCTGGTGCCCAAAGTACGCGGGACGGAGGACAATCCCTTCCCCACGCCGGGGATGAGCGGCAGCGAAATTGAGGTGCTGGGCTATCGCGGCATGCGGGAATATGCGCTTCAATTTGACGCGATGACAGCCCCTGAGGATGCGCTTTTGGGGGGTGAAGAGGGGCAGGGCTTTAAGCAACTCATGCGCACCTTTGAAGGCGCGCGTATCCAGACAGCGGCTCGGGCCGTTGGTGTTGCAAAGCGGGCGCTGGAACTGGGGCTGGACTATGCGGTGAGCCGCAAGCAATTTGGCAAATCTATTTTGGCCTTCCCGCGCGTGGCCGACAAAATCGCCATGAGCTTGGCCGATATGATCGCTGCGCGAGAGCTGACCTATGCCGCCGCACGCGCCAAAGACAGCGGCAAAAGATGCGATATTGAGGCGGGTATGGCCAAGCTGCTCGCCGCCCGTGCGGCATGGAGCAATGCCGATGCTAGCCTGCAAATCCATGGCGGCAATGGCTATGCGCTGGAATATGAAATCAGCCGCATTTTGTGCGATGCCCGCATCCTCAACATTTTTGAAGGGGCGGCCGAAATTCAGGCTCAGGTGATTGCCAAGGGCTTGGTTGGAGGACGCAACTAATGGGGCAATGGGACGCCTGGAT
>CAMAQU010000092.1 GCA_945860425.1 Sphingomonas paucimobilis | reverse complement strand
TATTGGCTTATTGTCTCAGCATTTTCTAGATCGCGCCGCAGCAGACGGATTGCCGCGAAAGGGCATTTCTACCGCTGCCATATCGCGCCTGTCGGACCATGATTGGCCGGGCAATATCCGGGAGCTAGAAAATCTGATGCGGCGCCTGGCGGTGCTCGTGCGGGATGATGTCATTGGACCTGAGATCATCGATCAGCAATTGGTTGGCCGGCCCGCGCGTCCAGACGCACCAGTCGCAGTCGCGCGAACAGGATTGGCCCAAGCCGTTGAGGCGCATTTGGCTGGTTATTTTTACGAATTTGGAACCAATCTGCCACCCGACGGCCTGTATGATCGTATCTTGGAAGAAGTGGAACGGCCGCTGTTAATGGCAACAATGGCTGCTGTTCGGGGCAATCAGCTTCGGGCGGCGCGCTTATTGGGTATTAATCGCAATACGCTGCGTAAGAAGCTAAATGATCTCGCGATCGACCCGGCGATTGGGCGGCGCTGATTATCGCAATTTTAAAAGGCTGTGCTTGATCTGCAACGCAGGTGTTGTAGACATGCCACTGTGGTGAAAGCGACCTCTCCCTTGCTGCAATCTTGGTGGCGTTCGGTCGGGCTGGTCGCGCGGCAGCCTGGCTTGATTAGAGCGGTTACCGCCATGGCGGTCTTTGGTGTGGTTTCGATGGCGGCTGTCACCTGGACGGTGATGCAGGATGGCTTAACGCTCTCGTCCGCAGCCGGCGTATTTCTGCTTTTCGCCAATCTAGTTCCTGCTGTCGTTTTGATTGTCCTTTGGGGCCGCAGATTGGCGATGCGTAGGGCCGCTCAATCGGTGGTTGGGGCGAATGGCCGTTTGCATGTTCGTCTCGTCGCCCTCTTTTCCCTTGTCGCGACCATACCGGTCGTCTTGATGGTGCTTATCGCGTCGCTGCTGTTCCAATTTGGCGTGGATATTTGGTATTCAAAACGTGCCCAGGGCATGTTTGAAAACACAACAGCGCTTGCCCAGCAACTTTATGCGGAAAAGCAAAAGCGCGTGATGGATGAAACAGCCGTTATGGCGGGTGATATCGCACAGGCATTGTCGATTACGACAATTGATAGCCGCGAATTTGCCAATCAATTTGCATTTCAGGTCTATCAACGCGAACTTTCTGAAGCCGCAGTTCTCGCTATCTCAGAGCGTAATGGCGTTCAAACACTCGCGATTGTGAACCCTTATGAACGGCGCACAGACAATTGGGTGCCGCCCCAAGTGGCGCGTCAGCTTATGGCAAAGCGTCAGACAATCTTTCGCGACACGGGCAGCCGCATGGAGGCGATGACCCCGATGCCGGGAACCGATGATCTGTTTCTTTATGCGTCGCGTGTGGCAGACCGAGAAACTCTGGCTCAGGCAAAGCGGGCTTCCCTGGTCCTGAAGGACTATAACGCGCTGCTGGACCGGTCTGGTACGCTGCAGATCCAACTGAATGCCGCGCTCTACATATTGTCGCTGACAATTGTTGGTTTGGCCGTCTTTACCGCGCTTCGGGTCGCTGATCGACTGGTCCAACCCGTGGGAGAACTTGTCGATGCGGCACGACGCGTGGCGGGGGGCGATTTGTCGGTGCGTGTGTCAACATCGCGAAGTCGCGATGAAGTTGGCGTGCTGTCTCGGGCGTTTAATCGCATGACGGAACGTCTAGGGGAGCAGAATAAGGATCTGATCAGCTCAAACGATCTTTTAGACCGGCGGCGCGCGCTGATCGAAGCCGTTTTGTCCGGTGTGACGGCTGGGGTCATTTCTGTGACGCCAGAGCGCCGCATTCGCGTGATTAACCGGTCTGCCAGCAGCTTGCTGAACGTTCATCCCGACGAGGCAACAGGGTTGCAACTGGCAAAACTTGCGCCAGAATTTGATGTGTTGCTCGACAATCCAAGGGGAGAGGCCGTCGTCGAACTGCCAAGTGCGGGCGAAACGCGCACCTTGGTTGTCAAAATTGTCGCCAGCGAATTCGGTCAGATCCTGACTTTTGATGATATCACACAGCAATTGGTGGATCAGCGACAGGCGGCGTGGTCGGATGTTGCCCGCCGCATTGCGCATGAGATTAAGAACCCGCTGACACCAATTCAGCTTGCAGCAGAAAGGCTGAAGCGGCGCTTCTCAAAGGAAATTCAATCTGACCCGGCGGCATATGACCGGCTCATTGATACAATTGTCCGCCAAGTTGGGGATTTGCGGCGGATGGTTGACGAATTTTCGTCCTTTGCGCGAATTCCAAAGCCGGAGTTTGCGCAGGAGGCGCTTGTCGATATCGCGCGGGAGGCGATGTTCTTGCATGAAGTTGCCAATCCGTCCGTGGCGTTCCGGCTCGATGCGCCCAGCCCATCGCCGATGTTGCTCTGTGATCGCCGCCAATTGGCGCAGGCCTTGTCGAACATTGTAAAAAATGGGGTGGAAGCCATTAAGCAGGCGGATCAAGATACCGGCGAGATTGTCATGACGATCTCGCAGGTTGAGGATTCTCCGGTGACGATCCGTGTTTCTGACACTGGAATAGGCCTGCCTCTGGAACGCGATAGGATCGTTGAGCCCTATATGACGACACGGCCCGGTGGCACTGGCCTTGGCCTCGCAATTGTTAAGAAGATTGTGGAGGAGCACATGGGCACAATCCACTTCACCGATCGAGATGGCGGCGGCGCCGTCGTCACCATTGAGATAAACCCGCATCAGCTGTCCGCCGCAATTGAACGGCGCGCCGTTGAGGACCATGCAGATCAGGAACTTCTTCCCTCTGCATTGACCCCCGCAAGGAGCATTTAACATGGGCCTCGACATACTTGTTGTGGACGATGAAGAAGATATTCGGGAACTTGTGGCCGGCGTCTTGGAGGATGAAGGCTATTCTCCCCGTACAGCGGGTGACAGCGACACCGCACTTGCCGCTATTGCGGATCGAAGGCCATCGCTGGTGCTGTTGGACGTGTTCCTAAAGGGCTCACGGCTCGATGGGTTAGATCTGCTCGATGAGATAAAGCGGCGCGACCCGAGCCAGCCTGTTCTGGTCATTTCTGGGCATGGCAATTTGGATACCGCCGTCGCCGCAATCCGTCGTGGAGCAGCCGACTTTATCGAAAAGCCATTTGAGGCGCAGCGCCTTTTGCTGCTCGTGTCGCGGGCGACAGAGACAGAACGGCTGCGCGCGGAATATCAAACACTTCGGGCGCAGGTTGGCCTGGATGATCAGTTAAGCGGCACGTCGGGATCGATCAATCAGGTGCGGGCGACATTGCGGCGTGTCGCGCCCACCGGCAGCCGGGTATTGATCTCTGGCCCAGCTGGTGTCGGGAAAGAAGTGGCTGCGCGCATGTTACACAGCTGGAGCCCGCGCGCCAATGCGCCCTTTGTCGTGGTCAGCGCCGCGCGGATGACGCCTGAGCGCGTGGAGGAGGAGCTTTTTGGGTCGGAACGCCCTGATGGTTCAACCTCCTCTGGCCTTTTGGAGCGGGCTCATGGGGGCACATTGTTTCTCGATGAGATTGCCGACATGCCCGTGACCACACAGGGGAAAATTCTCCGTGTGTTGACGGATCAGAGCTTCAACCGAGTGGGCGGGCAAAGGCAGGTCAAGGTTGACGTCCGCGTCCTGTCCGCCACTGCGCGCAATTTGACGGCGGAAATAGATGCTGGCCGCTTCCGGGAGGATTTTTACTATCGACTGAATGTGGTGCCCGTTTTTATCCCTGCTCTGGCGGAGCGGCGGGAGGACATTCCGGGCTTGGTCGAGCATTTTGTTGCGCGATACGCAGCCGAACGGCGTGTGCCGACACCAGATGTGACGGTCGATGCGATGGCAGCGCTTCAGGCCTATGATTGGCCCGGAAATGTGCGTCAGTTGCGCAATATTGTCGAACGGACAATCATCTTAGCATCAGGGGACCAAATCGCCCGGATTGAGATGGATATGTTGCCTGCAGAAATCCTGAATGATCCGGTGGCCGGGCCGGCGTCAGGGCCGGGTCATGCTGTTATGGGTGCTCCCTTGCGAGAGGCACGCGAGGCCTTTGAACGTGAATATCTGCGAATACAAATTCGCCGTTTTTCGGGAAATATCTCCCGGACGGCGCATTTCATCGGCATGGAACGCTCTGCCTTGCATCGTAAGCTCAAGATTTTGGGCATGGTCGAAGATCGAGACATAACCGAGGATTAATGACACGCCCGGTGGACCGAACAAGGTTCTTCCGCTAGTTATCGCCGCGCCCCCGCTTTTTTAAAGGGGGCAGCGGACGCCCTGTACATTGCGGCATTTGCGGCTTTGGCCGCCAAAGACAGAAAAGGAAGAAAAAATGGCAGATAAGACCAACACCCTTCAAGATATTTTCCTAAATACCGTTCGAAAGTCCAAGATCCCTGTCACCATGTTTTTGGTCAAGGGTGTCAAGCTTCAAGGGATCATCACCTGGTTTGACAATTTCTCGGTCTTGCTGCGCCGTGATGGTCAGTCACAGTTGATTTATAAGCATTCGATTTCCACGATCATGCCCGGTCAGCCGGTTGATGTAGATGCCATGCGCGACGCCATCGGCGAGGGTAAAAAGTCTAAAGCCTTGCAAGATGTATTTTTGTCTGCGGCTCAGCGCACGCAGACCCCGGTCACCATGTTTCTGGTCAATGGCGTGATGCTGCAAGGCGATGTCGCAACCTATGATCTCTTCTGCCTGCTCTTGCAGCGGGATTCCATGTCGCAGCTTGTCTATAAGCATGCGATTTCGACTGTTCAGCCGCTCCATCCCTTGAACCTCGCCGAGGAAGAAGAAGACGGCGATTGAGCGTCTTTAATCGCCAAGAGGATGACGGCTTTGCGCGCGGCGCAAAGGCCGTCTTGGCTTATCCCGATATTGGCGGCAGCAACCGCAATGCAGGGGCGCGGCTCGACGAAGCCGCTGGCCTAGCAGAGGCCATTGGCATCGCTGTGGCCGATCGTCTGGCGTTTCGCATTCGTGGTGCACGACCAGCGACTCTTTTTGGGTCTGGTCAGGTCGATGATTTAGCCGCGCGTGTTGCCGCCATTGATGCCGAGTTGGTGATCATCGATGGCGCGTTAACGCCCGTTCAACAGCGTAATTTGGAACGGGCGATTAAGGCCAAGGTGATTGATCGAACCGGCCTGATCCTTGAGATATTTGGGGAGCGGGCGGCAACCGCAGAAGGCCGATTGCAGGTCGAATTGGCGCACCTTGATTATCAGGCCGGCCGCCTCGTCCGCAGCTGGACGCACCTTGAGCGGCAGCGTGGCGGCTTTGGCTTTCTTGGTGGCCCGGGTGAAACCCAGATTGAGGCGGATCGGCGCCTCATTCGCGACCGCATGGCAAAACTACGTCGGGAACTGGAACAGGTGCGCCGAACACGCGGCCTGCATCGGGACCGCCGGAAGAAAGCGCCTTGGCCTGTTATTGCCCTGGTCGGATATACCAATGCTGGAAAGTCGACATTGTTCAACCGCATGACGGGTGCCACAGTGATGGCCGAAGATTTGCTCTTTGCCACGCTTGACCCAACAATGCGGCAAATCAGCCTGCCGGGCGTTGATAAGGCAATTTTATCCGACACGGTCGGCTTTGTGTCCGACTTGCCAACCCAGCTTGTTGCGGCGTTTCGCGCAACTCTGGAAGAAGTAAATGCGGCGGATTTGGTGCTCCATGTGCGTGACATTTCTCACCCAGATACGGATGCGCAGTGTGAAGATGTCGAGCAGGTGCTCACCGATATTGGCGCGCGCGGCATTGATTCCGCGCCGATGATTGAGGTTTGGAATAAGATCGACCGGCTGACAGAAGAAGAGCGCGCAGTTTTGGCTCAGGAAGCGGCCCGGAAGGAAAATGTCGTTCTGGCTTCGGCAGTTACAGGGGAAGGCATTGAGGCGCTCGCCGAAGCCTGTTCCGCACGCCTCACATCCGCCTATCGCATCCGTCAGATCAGCCTTGATCCAGGTCAGGGTGCCGCCATTGCCTGGGTCCACGCCAATGGACGGGTTATTGATCAAAAGTCTGGGGCGGGAAAGCTGATCCTCTCTGTGCGGCTGTCAGATGAAGATTATGGACGGTTTCAATCGCGCTTTGGCTGATCCATGCGCTTTGCATTCACCCACAGTGCTTCCTTTTGGTCGAGTGACAATGCGGAAAAGCCAGCGCCACCCATGGTTTCAATCTGACGAAAGCGCTTCTCAAATTTACGGTTTCCGCGCCTGAGGGCAGCTTCTGGATCAACACCCAATTTGCGTGCCCAATTCACGACGGCAAAGAGCAGATCCCCCATTTCATCTTCCAGAGCATCTGCATCAGTTGCACCATCAATCTCTGCGATCTCTTCGATCACTTTCGCGCGCGCGCCATGTGGGTCTGGCCAGTCAAAACCGGTGCGGGCGGCGCGCTTTTGCAATTTTTCAGCCCGCAATAAGGCGGGTAGGCCAAGTGCTACGCCCGCAAGCGCACTGGGATCGCCCAGCGCCTGACGTTCCTCTTCCTTTATGCCCTCCCAATCCAGTGTCAGCGCATCGCCAAACACATGGGGGTGGCGGCGCTCCATTTTGTCTGAAATGGCATGCGCAACATCGTCAAAGCTGAAATCGCGGCTTTCCGCGGCCATTTGCGCGTGAAAGACGACCTGAAGCAAAAGATCCCCCAGTTCGTCCTTGAGAGCAGCCAAATCTTGCCGCGCGATGGCGTCAGCCACTTCATAGGCTTCCTCAATTGTGTAGGGCGCGATGGTCTCAAAATTCTGCTCCAAATCCCAAGGGCATCCGCTCTCAGGGTCTCGCAGTCGGGCCATGATCTGGAGGAGCCTGTCGATCCCGGAGGCAGTGGATTGTGTCATATTATTTGTCCTGCGGTGCGTGCTCGCGAGCCG
>CAMAQU010000091.1 GCA_945860425.1 Sphingomonas paucimobilis | reverse complement strand
CGCGGGGGTCCGATTGGGCGCCAATGTTGGCTATATGAAATTTAGAGAGAAGGCGCCTTGGTTCCCATTTTAAAAAGGCGTGAGGGATCGCAACTGCTTACGTTAAGTGGCGATCACCTGAGCATCGGCGAATTATTACACGTCCAGCGCATGGATTTCAGCAAAGCGACGTGATCCATCGCTGCGCACGACAAGGGCAGAATATTCCGGCACCTCAATCCATGTCGCAAAGTCGCGGGTGAGAGGTTCTGAGGCAACGACGATGCTGTTTGCGTGAGAGGCGCCGCCCGTCAGCTTCCACTCCCCATCATGCAGGCCGTAATCGGCGCCAAAGCTGTACCACATGGACAGAAAGTCGGTCGTACCTTGCAATTGGCTTGCCTCAAACCGACCAAAATCAAATGTGTAACGTACAGCGACAAGGTTAATGCCATCGCAGAACATTAAATTGGCGGACGATGAGCGGGTGATCCCATGCCGGTCACGCACTTTGCGGATTATGGTCAGCGCCTGGCGGATCGCCGCGAGGATCGCTTCAGGCGCATTGATCGCGTTTGGATCGGGCAGGGCGGAGGCCACAAGCGCATAAATCCATTCGCTATCGGTTGAGCCGGAAATGGCTTGGGCGAATTCAGGTCGGACATGCGGCAAAAGATCGAAGCGCATCTCTCGAAAGCCCGCAAGATCGCCATTATGGGCCATGGCCAGCGGGACATTGTTAAAGCGAAATGGGTGCACATTCTGCTCATTCACCTGCACCGTGGATGTCATCGGCACGCCGCGGATATGGGCCAGCAGCGCGCCAACCTGAAGCTTGTTCGCCAGTTCTTTGAGATTGCGATCAAACACCGCGACCTGTGTCGTGCGATAGCGATAGGGCATGTGTGGTTCGTGGCTCGATGGGTCCCACGCCGCCATTCCAAACCCGGCAAGGTTGAGCATCGACAGCATCTGTGCCGCCGTCGTTTGATTGAGCAGCGATGAATCTGGCGCGTAGAGCAAGTGATCGAGCAGAACTGGGCTGCCGAGGTAAGAGAGGATCCTGCACATTAGAGTGTGCCCCCGCCGGCATGTTGGTTGAATTGTTCGATTGACACGGCCCGACCGAGATGGCGGTTGGCCCGGCGTTGGTCGCGTACCAATTGCCGCCCAATGGCCGCAAAGAGGGCAAGGGCGTGTGGCTCTGGGCTGCGGCGCATCTCTTCAAATGCCAAATGGGGGAGCTGAAGGGCAATCATATTCTCCGCTGCCTCCAGCCCGAGCGGCTGCGGGGCGCCGTCAAACAAACCGACAAGGCCTGTCATCTCGCCCGGCCCATGCACCATGATTTGCTCTTGCCCCTCATCGCGCGGAAGGAATGACCGCAATGCGCCGCGCAGAACAAATGTCAGGGTGTGTGGCGCGCTTTCGGCCTCCGATATAAGGGTGCCGCGTGGGATTGTGAGGTAAGTCCCTTTGGACGCCAAGAGTGCGGCCCCCTCTGCGCCCAGCTCCGCGAACCGCCCAAGAGCTGCGAAGAGGGGCGTTCCATCATATATTGTGCTGATGTCGCCGCCTGGGGAGGGGGTGCGCAAGGACGGCACGTCATAACGCGATGTCGACGCAATCCGCGCCAGCGTGGCGCGGGTGCGGTGCGCGACCAGAGACCTTAACGCGTCGATCAGATCTAGTGTCCACGGCTTGCCGTCCGCCAGAAGTGCCAAGAAACGAGATTTTGGGATGCGCAATCCTGTGCTGGCGTCCATCGCCGTCACCCCGGCTGACCTGAGGCCATCATCGAGAAGCGCGAACTCACCGACGACTTCGCCTGGACCAATTATGCTAACCGAAGCGGCGGTATCGCCGGGTATGCGCGTCATGATCTCCAGCGCGCCGCTTTTGACGATATAAAGGGCATCGGCTGCCATGCCCTGCCGGAACAGAGTTTGTCCGCGGCCAATGGCAAATGGGTCTGCCGCTGCCACCAATGCCGCAAACGCATCTGGTGCCAGCCCAGACAAGTGACCTGATCTTTGCAAAAGCTCGTCCAATCAGACCCCCTCATGTCTTATTTTATGAACTATATCAGAGAGTTGCATATTTCAGATGCAATGGCGAGTCTGCAGAATTTCAGGCCAGCTCTGGGGTGAGCGGCTGACGTTCGGTCAAGGCGGGGTGGGTCTTTCCTGGGTCAGCCAAAGAAGAAGCGCGCAGTTAGATTGAACCCCGCGGGCAGGTGCGTGCCCTTCTCCCCAAAAAGCTATGCCGCGCCTTCAAAGTGTCACGAGAAACGCACGTGGGTGTCATAAACCAAGCCTAATTGAGCGCCTGCACAATAACCACCATTTGGGGAAGTACACATGCGTTCAATTTCCGTATTCCTGCTTGCGAGCACGGCCATCATCTCCACGCCTACCTGGGCGCAGACAAGCCCGGCTGAGGCGGCCGAGGAAAATTCGTCGGCTGAAATCATTGTCATTGGTCGCGGCGAAACGCGGCAAGTTCAAGAGCTTTCGAATGACGATCTGGGGGTTCTTGCGGCAGGCACCAGCCCGTTAAAGGCGATTGAGAAGCTGCCAAGCGTCAATTTTCAATCGGCAGATCCCTTTGGCAATTATGAATGGTCGACGCGCGTCACGATTCGCGGCTTCAACCAGAACCAATTGGGCTTTACGCTGGATGGCATTCCGCTGGGCGACATGACCTATGGCAACCATAACGGTCTTCATGTTTCGCGCGCGATTTCGCCGGAGAATATTGCGGTGACGCGCGTGTCGCAGGGCGCTGGCTCCATCGGAACCCAGTCAACCAACAATCTCGGCGGTACGTTGGAGTTCCAATCGATTGACCCCAAGGATGTTCTGGGTGCTGATGTTGGCCTGACCTATGGCACGGAAAATACAATGCGCAGCTTCGTGCGTCTTGCTGGTGGCTTGGAAGATGGCCCGCGCGCATTCGTGTCTGCCCAATATCACAAGACTGATAAGTGGAAGGGTGAAGGCGAGCAGAAAACGATGATGCTGAACGCCAAAGCCATCATGCCTGTCGGCGGCGCGGAAGTTGATGCCTATGTCAGCTATTCTGACCGGGCAGAACAGGATTATCAGGATCTCTCGCTCGCGCAGATCAATACGCTTGGGTATAGCTGGGACAATTTTGGTCCGTCTCAATATGCCAAGGCTATTCTCGTTGCCGATGTTGGGGCAAACCTTGGCGCAACGACAATTCCGCTCAATGCAAGTGCGGGTAAAATCTATCCGTCCCCAATCACGTCAGCAGATGATGCCTATTATGACGCTTCTGGCCTTCGTAAGGATATGGTCGCTGCTTTAGGTCTGACCGCATCTTTGGCGGACATGGTGACGCTGAAGGTCAAGGGCTATTATCACGAAAATGATGGTCAGGGCACCTGGGGTACCCCCTATGTCAATAGCCCGACGGGCGTTCCAATGTCGGTCCGCACAACGGAATATGACATGAAGCGCAAAGGCGTGTTCAGCAGCCTAAATGCAGATTTGGGCGATCACGCGCTGACAGCCGGGCTTTGGTTTGAGAATAACAAGTTCAATCAGGCACGCCGCTTCTACGCCTATACCAGCCGGACAGAGCCGGGCCGTGACCATCTGAAGTTCATGACGAACCCCTTCTTCACCCAGTGGGAGTTCAACTTCACGACCGATACGCTGCAATATTATGTGCAGGACAAGATCACTTTGGGCAATGCGACAATCAACTTGGGCTGGAAGGGCTTTAAGGTTGATAACAACTCGTCACCTGTCACGGCCGGTGGGCGTGCCACGGGCAAGATCAAGACGCAGGATTGGTTCCAGCCGCATGTTGGCGCTGCTTATAAGCTGAGCAATAATGCAGAGCTTTTCGGCGGCTTCACACAGGTCACGCGCGCTTTTGTTTCGTCGACGACAAGCGGCCCGTTCTCGACAACCCAGGCTGGCTTTGATGCGATCAAGGGCACGCTAAAGCCAGAAGAGTCCGACACATATGAGCTGGGCGCGCGGTTCAATAACCGCACTTTTAACGGCACGGTTGGCGTCTATTATGTGAACTTCCGCAATCGTCTCCTCGGCCTTTCGACGGGGGCCGGCATTGTCGGCAATCCGGCAGTATTGCAGAATGTGGGCGATGTCCGCGCGCTTGGCTTTGAAGCGGCGGGGGATGTTCGTTTAGGCGGCGGCCTTAGCCTGTTTGTCTCTTATAGCTATAACGACACGACCTATCGCAACGATGTTGTGAACGCGCTCGGTGCCGTGGTGACGGCGACCAAGGACAAGACGGTTGTTGATACGCCCAAGCAGCTGATCCGGGGTGAAGTGGCCTATGACAATGACGCGTTCTTTGGCCGGGTTGCCGTCAACTATATGTCGAAGCGGTACTTCACCTATGAAAATGACAAGTCCGTCCCGGCTCGGGCTCTTGTGGACGCGACGATCGGCTATCGCTTTGATGCCGGCCTTCGCAAGCCAGTTGAGATTCAGCTGAACGCCACCAACTTGTTCGATCGCAACTATGTGGCGACAATTGGGTCAAACGGCTTTGGTAGCCGTGGTGATAACCAGACCCTGCTTGCCGGTGCGCCGCAGCAGATCTTTGCTTCGGTAAAGGTCGGCTTCTGATGAAAGGCTGGCGCACCGCGCTTGTCGCAGTCTCCCTCCTCTCCTCGGTGTCTGGAGCTGCTTGGGGTGCGCCAGTCCTGCTGATCGCCATTGACGGGCTTCGGCCCGTCGATGTGCGAGAGGCGAAGGACAAAAAAATCAATATTCCTCATCTGCGACGGTTCATGGATGAAGGAAGCTCGGCCAGAGGCGTGCAGGGTGTTTTGCCGACAGTCACTTATCCGAGCCATACGACATTATTGACGGGCGCAGCCCCTGCGCGACACGAGATCGTCTCGAACACAAGCTTTGACCCGCTCCAGATTAATCAAACCGGTTGGTTTTGGTATGGCAGCGATATCAAGCGCGATACTTTGTGGGACGCGGCCGCAAAAGTCGGATTGTCGACTGCAAATGTCCATTGGCCTGTCAGCGTTGGGGTTCGCTCGATCCGCTGGAACCTGCCCCAGATTTGGCGCACGGGCCACGAAGATGACGCGAAACTTCTTGATGCCCTCGCAACACCGAAGCTGCTCACTGAGTTGAAGGTAAATGGCGTCCCTTATGCGGCGGGCATTGATGAAAGCATTGATGCCGATGAAAATCGCGCGGAGTTCGCGGTGAATTTGATTGGCAAACACCAGCCAGAATTCATGACAGTTTATCTGACGGCGCTCGACCATGAACAGCATCTTGAAGGCCCAGCGAGCCCAGCTGCATATAAAGTTTTGGAACGGATTGATGTATTGGTCGGCAAGCTGGTCGCAGCGCAGATGGAGGCTCATCCAGACGCCTTCATTGCAATCGCCTCTGACCATGGCTTTGCGGCGCTCGACACAGAGGTGAATTTGTTCCGCGCCTTCATCGATGGGGGGCTGATTACGGTTGATGCTCAAAACAAAGTCACGTCGTGGCGGGCGATGCCTTGGCCATCGGGCGGATCGGCGGCGATCATAGTGGCCGATGCCGCTGATCCGAAGTTGGAACAACAGGTCGCCGACGTGCTTGCGGAGCTGAAGAAGAACCCCGAGCTCAAGATTGACCGGATTCTGACGCAATCAGAGATTCAGGCCAAGGGCGGGAACCCCGACGCTAAGTTTTACATTGGCTTCAAACCCGGGGCAGCCGCCGGAGGGTATAAGGGCGCCAATGCACCGCTTATCTCCAAGGCATCCTATCGCGGGACGCATGGGTATTTTGCCGATGAACCCGCTATGCGCTCTTCATTCATGATTATGGGCGCAGATATTCGCAAAGGGCATGACCTTGGCATTATAGATATGCGGTCGATTGCTCCGACCATTGCCCAAATATTGGGAGCTTCTTTGCCCAAGGCGGAGGCAGTTTCACTTGATGTGGTGGTAAGTCCCTAAACTGTCATGGCGTTGCCATTCCAAAGTCACACGCACGTGCTTTTAAGTAAAAATCGATTGGGTGTGGGGGATAAGTGCAATGACACATGCGTTGGAAGTCACTCGTGATGGTCGGCTGGCAGGCATTCCATTTGAGCCGACTTGGTTTTCTGAACCGGAGCCGCGCAGTTTTGTTCCAAAGCAGCGTTATCGTACTGTTTGGATTTCGGATATTCATCTCGGCACGGCCGGGTGCAATGCCGATCTGCTGATCGATTTTCTCCATTCTATCGAATGTGAGACCTTGTATCTGGTTGGCGACATCATTGATGGGTGGCGGCTGCGCAAGGGCTGGTTCTGGCCCGCATCCCACAATGAAATTGTTCGGCGCGTTCTTAAGCTTGCCCGGAAGGGCACGCGCGTCGTCTATATTCCCGGCAATCATGACGAGATGATGCGCGACTATGCAGGCCTGACCTTTGGGGGTGTTGAGATTGCGTTGGAGGCCGTTCACGAGACTGCCGATGGTCGTCGCCTCATGGTGGTGCATGGCGATATGTTCGACGGCGTTGTGATGTATGCCCGCTGGCTCGCCTTCCTTGGCGACCAAGCCTATACAATGCTTCTAAAGGCCAACCAACTGCTCAACGCTGTGCGCCGCAGATTTCATATGCCTTATTGGTCGCTCTCTGCCCATCTGAAAAAGAAGGTCAAAAACGCGGTTCAGTTTATCACCGAATATGAAACTGTTGTCGCACGAGAAGCGGCGAACAGGGGTGTTGACGGCGTCGTTTGCGGACATATTCACAGCGCCGAAATCCGCGATATGGATGGTATCATCTATTATAATGATGGCGACTGGGTAGAGAGCTGCACCGCCCTGGTCGAAGATCATGATGGCCATATGCACTTGCTCGATTGGGCTGCGCATTTGCGCGCGCGGAGCAACG
>CAMAQU010000090.1 GCA_945860425.1 Sphingomonas paucimobilis | reverse complement strand
AGGTCAGCAATGCGACGCCTATGGCCACGACCGTTTGCGGATTTCCTTTAATTTTCTGCTGAACAGTCTCGACCACAGACGATTTCGCTTTGCGAACGAGATTTGGGGGCGCGAGGTGCAAACGGGCTGCCGCCAAGCTGTCCCGCCAGCGTTGACGCGCCTCGATCAGGCGGCTGGCTGCCCTGTCGCGGTCGTTTAGGGTCGGGTCCATGGTCGCGTCGCCTTTTGAAGATGCGCCCGCGCCGATCGGACGAGCAGTCCAATGGCACCCGTTATGACGAGGACGGTGCACAATATCGCCCATCCAAATCCAATCGTCAGCCCCAGCCAAATTGTTGCGACAACAATGACAGTGATGATCAGGGCAAATCCTGCGATTGCTGCCGCGATGAACAAATAGATGGCGGGTGCTAAATGACGCCCACGATCCCCAAGTTCTGCCCTGAAAAACTCGGCTTCGGCGCGGGCATAGCCTGCCGTATCGTCAATCAACTGACTGACGAGGTGGCGGATGCTCGGCTCATTTGTATCAACGGGCGGCTGGTCCATGCGTGCCTCAGGCTTTGTCCTCAGGATCTGCCTTTAAAAGGCGCGCTACCAAAAAGCCAAGTGCCGCTGCGCCGCCAATTGTGATTGCCGGTCTGCGCCGAACAAAATCCCGCGCCTCGTCGAGAAGATCCTCTACATCTTTGGACTTCAGGGATGTCGACATGTTTGACAGGGCGTCAGCCGCCTTGTGCGCATAGGCGCCGTATTTGGGCCCAACGCGTGCATCAATTGTCTGGGCGACATCTTCGATCATCGCTTGAACATCGTCCAACGCTTCGGTTGTCCGATCCTTGCCGGTCGCCATTGCGTCTTTGGCGGTGGATTGAAACTTGCTGATCGCCGCGCTGGCCTGTTCGCGCAAAGGCGTGTCAGCATGGCTTGGTTCTTCTGTGATGGTCAGGGCAGCCTTCGGTGCCGCTACGGCTTTGCGGGCGGCGGGCTTACGCGGCGCGGCTGGCTTGCGCTTGGCTTTTGCCGAAGATGTGTCGTCTGTCGTTGCCATGTCGTTGCTTTCCCTCATGGTTGCGCAGGGACTGCTAGCCAGATAGAGACACGCGTCTCACCCGCCAAGCAATTCTGGAGTGTTATATAGTGACGGCCATTCTTGATATCCATGCCCGCCAGATCGTCGACAGCCGAGGCAATCCGACTGTTGAAGTTGATATTTTGCTGGAAGACGGCAGCTTTGGCCGCGCGGCGGTTCCTTCTGGCGCGTCGACAGGTGCCTATGAAGCGGTCGAAAAACGCGACGGAGACAAGGCGAAGTGGCTTGGAAAGGGCGTTCAGGCGGCAGTTGATAGCGTCAATGGCCCAATTGCGGATGCGTTGCTCGGCATGGATGCCGAAGATCAGGCCGAAGTTGATGCAGCGATGATTGCGCTGGATGGGACTGAAAACAAATCCAACCTTGGGGCAAATGCTATTTTGGGGGTCAGCTTGGCCAACGCCAAAGCCGCGGCTGATTCCCGCGGATTGCCCTTGTATCGCTATGTCGGTGGCGTTTCGGCCCATGTCTTGCCCGTGCCAATGATGAACATCATCAATGGCGGCGCACACGCGGACAACCCGATCGACTTTCAAGAATTCATGATCATGCCCGTCGGTGCGGAAAGCCTTTTTGATGCCGTGCGCATGGGGTCGGAGATTTTTCATACCCTGAAAAAGAAGCTGCACGATCAAGGCTTGTCGACCGCTGTTGGCGATGAAGGTGGGTTCGCGCCGAATATTGCCTCTGCGCCGGCTGCACTCGATTTCATCATGCAGGCGGTGGAAGCAGCTGGCTATCGACCCGGGGACGATGTCGTCCTCGCACTGGATTGTGCGTCGACCGAATATTTTAAGGACGGCAAATATCATCTGACGGGCGAAGGCCGTGTGTTGTCGCCGGAAGAGCATGCCGATTATCTGGCTGAACTCGCCGCGAAATATCCGATTAAGTCGATTGAAGACGGCATGGGCGAAGATGATCGCGCCGGCTGGAAATATCTGACGGACAAGATTGGCAAGACATGCCAACTGGTCGGTGACGATCTTTTCGTGACAAATCCCAAGCGCTTGCATGATGGCATTAACGAAGGTCTGGCCAATTCGATCCTCGTGAAGGTCAATCAGATTGGTACTTTGACCGAAACTCTAGCGGCCGTGGATATGGCGCATCGCGCCCGATATACCTCAGTTATGTCGCACCGATCTGGGGAGACGGAGGACTCAACGATTGCTGATTTGGCGGTCGCCACAAATTGCGGACAAATCAAAACGGGAAGCCTCGCGCGCTCTGACCGGTTAGCCAAATATAACCAGCTGATCCGGATTGAAGAAGAGCTTGGCCCCATAGCGCGCTACGCCGGACGATCTATTTTTATCTAGTTCGGCGGCATAGGTTTGCGATTTATAGTTGATTATCAGAATCGCTTGTGATTCAAGGGCTTTCATGAAGCAGGCGAGACAGCTTTGGAACATTCTTCGCAGCGCGGCGACGCCTGCGCTGGGCTTCATTGTGATCGCTTTTTTCGGCGGATACGCCCTTTTTGGTGCCAATGGCGTGCTGGCGGGCTTTGAATATCGCCAGCAAATCGAAATGCGTCATGCCGAATTGGCACTGCTCAACAAGGAAAAGACGGAAATCGCAAATCGCGTCGGCCTGTTGGACCCGAAGAAAGCCAACCCTGATTTGGTGGATGAGCTTGTTCGCCGCGAATTGGGGCTTGCTCATCCGGATGAAGTCATCATTCCGCTTAAGTAGATTAAGCGTCTGCATTCGTTTCCGTAACGTCAAAATTGCCAATGCGTCGTTGCCGCAGGCGTGTTTTGGTGTCTATAGGACTGTATCAATTGATACAGATACCCCCTTAAGGAAGGTCCTTTCTTGGCCAAGGCAGGAACAAAAACAGCCGCCACTGACCAGCTTCCAAAGCCGGCTCAGCCAACGCGTCACGCCGCTGATCGCAACGAGTTACTCCGATTATATCGTGAAATGCTCCTGATCCGTCGATTTGAGGAAAAGGCTGGGCAACTTTACGGCCTTGGCCTGATTGGCGGATTTTGCCACCTCTATATCGGGCAAGAGGCTGTCGCCGCGGGCATTCAGACCGCATTGACGGACAAAGATAGCGTCATCACCGGCTATCGCGACCATGGCCATATGCTGTTGTGCGGGATTGATCCGAAAATTGTGATGGCCGAATTAACAGGCCGAGAGGCAGGCATCTCGCGTGGCAAGGGCGGGTCAATGCACATGTTCTCGGTCGATCATAAATTTTATGGCGGTCATGGCATTGTTGGCGCGCAGGTTCCGCTCGGCGCAGGATTGGCCTTTGCACATAAATATAATGAGGATGGGGGCATTTGCGTCGCCTATTTTGGCGATGGTGCGGCCAATCAGGGTCAGGTTTATGAGGCGTTCAACATGGCCGCGCTCTGGAAGCTCCCGATTATCTTTGTGGTTGAGAATAATCGCTATGCCATGGGCACGGCCGTAACCCGCTCCAGCGCGGAAACGCATTTCTGGCGCCGAGGGGAGGCGTTCCGCATTCCCGGCATGGTCTGTAATGGGATGGATGTTCTTGAGGTCCGGGGAACAGCCGAGGCCGCAATCGACTTTGTCCGGGCAGGACATGGTCCGGTGATCTTAGAGGCGCAAACCTATCGCTATCGGGGGCATTCCATGTCGGACCCGGCCAAATATCGGTCACGCGAGGAAGTGCAGCAAGTCCGTGAGAAATCAGACCCAATTGAGGGCCTTAAAGATGATTTGGATGCCGCGGGCATCCACGAGGATGAGCTGAAGGCGATTGATAAGGAGATCCGCGCGATCGTTAATGAAGCTGCGGATTTTGCGGAAACATCGCCAGAGCCGGATGCCGCCGAGCTCTATACCGACGTTCTGGTGGGGAATTATTGATGGCCCAGGATCCAACACCAACGGCCCCGTCCAGCGACATCGCTCGCCTGACTGTGCGCGAGGCGCTGCGCGATGCCATGGCGGAAGAAATGCGGGCCGATCCGCGCGTATTCGTCATGGGCGAAGAAGTCGCGGAATATCAGGGCGCCTATAAGGTCACTCAGGGTCTCCTTGAGGAATTTGGTGCCAAAAGGGTCATCGACACACCGATCACCGAATATGGTTTTGCCGGCATTGGCACCGGCGCCGCCATGGGCGGCTTGCGCCCGATTGTCGAATTTATGACCTTTAACTTTGCGATGCAGGCCATTGATCATATTATCAATTCTGCTGCCAAGACGAATTATATGTCGGGCGGTCAGATGCGCTGTCCCATTGTGTTTCGTGGCCCAAATGGCGCGGCGTCCCGCGTGGGGGCCCAGCATAGCCAGAATTACGCCCCTTGGTATGCCAGTGTGCCGGGCCTTGTCGTTATTGCGCCCTTTGATGCGGCCGATGCCAAGAGCCTTTTAAAGGCTGCCATCCGCAGCGATGACCCCGTTGTCTTTCTCGAGAATGAACTGGTCTATGGCCGCAGCTTTGATGTGCCGGCGGGCGAACATGTTGCCCAAATCGGCAAGGCGCGCACCATGCGGCCGGGCAAGGATGTAACGCTGGTCAGCTATTCCATTGGCGTTGGACTTGCGCTTGAAGCCGCAGAGGTTTTGGCCGCAGAAGGCATCGAAGCCGAAGTCATTGACCTTCGGACACTGCGTCCGTTGGATAAGGATGCGGTTCTGGAGAGCCTGTCACGCACCAATCGTCTGGTGATTGTGGAAGAAGGTTGGCCGCAATGTTCGATTGCCAGTGAGATTATGGCGATTGCGATGGAAGAGGGCTTTGACGATCTTGATGCACCGGTCGCGCGTGTGACGAATGTCGATGTGCCCTTGCCCTATGCCAATAATCTGGAAAAACTGGCACTTGTAAACACCGCCGCTGTTATCGAAGCGGCCCGCAAAGTATGTTATCGCGGTTGAGCAGCGGGCTTCTTTCTCCAACGGGTGTTCTGCCCACTTTGCTCCTCAGCTATGCGCCTCCAGAAACACGGGATGGGCACAGGCTTGCTTGGGTCATTGATGAGCGACTTGCGCATGTGGTGCGCACCGTCCGTGAACCCTCCATCGCTGCCATCCGAATGGCCTGGTGGCGTGAAGCCTTGGCGGCACATGATCTTTCTAAGGGGAAAAGCGAACCACTGGTTGAGGCATGGCGCGCAAGACCTCGCAACGCCGCTGCCGATCAGGCTGTTGAGCAGATGATCAACGGCTGGTCTGTTTTGGCAGATGGGGCCGCGCTGACGGTTGAAGATATGCGGGCTTATGCCGAAGGGCGCGGTTCCGGCTTGTTTGGCCTATTGACGGCTGATGGTGGCGGCACCTCTGTTGAGGACGTAAGACGGGCAGGGGCACTTTGGGCGTTGTGGGATTTGGCAGGCCATGTCAGCAACGCAAAGCTTGCCGCTCAGGCAATGGACCTCGCCCATAGCTATGCAGATCCAGGCTCCACCCTGCCCAAGCAACGCAGTTTAAAGCCGTTAAGGCTCGCACTCGGCATTGCGGGGCGCGATGTTGTGAAGGGTCGTGTTCCCTCGGGTGGGTTTGGCCCGCGCCATTATGTAAAGTTGCTCTGGATGGGGCTGACTGGCTGACAAACGACGCGGCGTTATATCTGGACAATCGTCGCCCCTCCATCATTGTGTCGTATCTATACAATGATGGAGGCAGGTGATGTGGCGCTATATCGGCGGAGGAGCCGCTATCTTCTTCTTGTTGTCGGCCACTGTATTTTTGACACGCCAGATGGCGTCAAGCGAGGTCACACTTCCAGACCCACCAGCGCTCTCTGCATCAGATCAATCTCCCCTGATTGCGCCTGTGGCGGATGAAGCGACGAAGGAAGAGCGTCGGTTTAACCGTTATGATCGTGATAAAAATGGCTCGGTTGGCCGTGGCGAATATCTGTCGAGCCGACAGAAAGCCTTTGCCCGCCTAGACCGCAATGGCGATGGGCGGCTGTCCTTTGACGAATATGCGGTCAAAGCCTCTGAAAAATTCGGTGCGGCAGACAAGAACCGCTCGGGCGGTCTTGATCGGCAGGAATTTGCAACAACACGCGTCGTCCGAAAGCCCAAACCAAAGGCAGATTGTAAGCCTGTCTCTCAGCCAGCGGAAAATGTCGACGCCGAGGCGTGAGGCATCAACCATTGAGACAGGGCTTCCCGCCCGCGATCGGTATAGGCTTGTTTTCGATCCGCCTTGCGCGTGCCGCCGGCAAGGGGCGGGAACAGGCCAAAATTGACGTTCATCGGCTGAAAACTGTCGGCATCTGCGCCTTGGGTAATGTGGTTCAAAAGCGCGCCAAGGGCGGTTTCGAGCGGTGGGACAGTGGTTTGCTTGCCGTCGAGCTCCTCTATCCAGAACCGGGCTGCGAGCAAGCCAATGGCCGCACTCTCGATATAGCCTTCGCAGCCCGTGATCTGCCCTGCAAAGCGGATGCTCGGCCGGGATTTCAGCCGCAATGTGGCATCGAGCAGTTTGGGGGATTTGATAAAGGTATTCCGATGCAACCCGCCAAGCCGGGCAAATTGCGCGTTCTCAAGGCCGGGGATCATGCGGAAAATGCGCACCTGATCCGCATGTTTGAGCTTGGTTTGGAAACCAACGATGTTCCAAAGCGTGCCCAAGGCATTGTCCTGACGCAGCTGAACAACGCCATAGGGCCAGCGCCCGGTTTTGGGATTGTCTAGCCCAACGGGCTTCATCGGGCCGTGGCGCAGCGTATCAATCCCGCGTTCTGCCATCACTTCGATGGGCATGCAGCCATCAAAATAGGGTGTGTTGGCTTCCCATTCTTTGAAAACCGATTTTTCGCCGGATAAAAGGGCGGCGTGGAAAGCGTGATATTGATCTTT
>CAMAQU010000089.1 GCA_945860425.1 Sphingomonas paucimobilis | reverse complement strand
ATGGCGGGCGTTCTGGATTCAGCGCGCTTCAGCCATTTCCTGGCGGAAGAGTTCAAGGTATCGGTGCGTGACGTTACATCCTTCGTGCTCGGTGGTCATGGCGATACGATGGTGCCGGTTGTCGAATATTCGACGGTTGCTGGCATTCCTATTCCTGATCTCATCAAGCAGGGCCGTTCGACCAAAGAGCGAATTGACGCAATCGTGCAGCGCACGCGGTCCGGCGGCGGCGAAATCGTGGGTCTGTTGAAGACGGGCTCTGCCTTTTACGCGCCAGCCACCAGCGGCATCGCGATGGCCGAGGCCTATCTGCGCGATCAAAAGCGTCTGTTGCCCTGCGCCGCCCATTTGACCGGCCAATATGGCGTGGATGATCTCTATGTCGGCGTCCCGGTGATCATCGGGGCGGGCGGTGTTGAGCAGATTGTTGAGATCCAGTTGGATGAAGAAGCCAAGGCCAATCTCCAAGTGTCTGTCGACGCGGTTAAGGAATTGCTGGACGCCTGTAAGGGCATTGATCCAGACCTCGCCTAATTTTCGGCGCTTTAGAATAAGGGGAGAGCGCATATGAGCATTTTCGTCAGCAAGAATACCAAAGTCATCACGCAGGGTATGACGGGGGACACAGGCACCTTCCACACACAAGCGGCGCTGGATTACGGCACGCAGATGGTGGGCGGCGTCACGCCGGGTAAGGGCGGTACGACGCATATCGGGCTTCCTGTGTTCGATACTGTGGCTGAAGCCGTCACCAAGACGGGCGCAGACGCATCCGTTATTTACGTTCCGCCGCCCTTTGCGGCTGACTCGATTTTGGAAGCGATTGATGCGGAAGTTCCGCTCATCGTGTGCATCACCGAAGGTATTCCAGTGCTGGATATGGTGAAGGTCAAGCGCGCGCTTTCCGGTTCCAAATCGCGCCTCATTGGTCCGAATTGCCCGGGTGTCCTGACCCCTGGTGAATGCAAAATCGGCATTATGCCCGGCAATATCTTTTCCAAGGGTTCGGTCGGTGTTGTCTCGCGTTCGGGCACACTCACCTATGAAGCCGTGTTTCAGACCACAGCAGAAGGCCTTGGCCAGACGACCGCTGTCGGCATCGGTGGGGACCCGGTCAACGGCACCAACTTTATCGATTGCTTGGAAGCATTCCTTGCCGATGATGCGACGCAGTCGATCATCATGATCGGCGAAATTGGCGGGTCTGCAGAAGAAGAAGCCGCACAATTCCTGATCGATGAAGCCAAGCGTGGCCGCAAAAAGCCGATGGTGGGCTTTATTGCAGGTCGTACGGCGCCTCCGGGACGTCGCATGGGCCATGCAGGCGCCATTGTTTCGGGCGGCAAGGGGGATGCCGATAGCAAGATTGCGGCAATGGAGGCAGCGGGCATCCGCGTGTCGCCATCGCCATCTGAACTTGGAAAGACACTGGTTGAGGTTCTGAAGGGTTAACTTCGGGCCTCACCCGCTCCATCCTCTCCCCAGGAAAGCGTGATCATGGGTTTTGAAAGCCACGAATTCGATGCCGAACAAGGCCCAAGTTGGGCGAGACCCAACTGGCCCTTGTCGGATACGGATGATCTGACTGCCGCTTTGGATCCAACCCAAATGCAGGTTGCGGTTAAGCGGGCGGCCAAAGCAGCAGGCAAGCCACTGGCGCAGGCCGACGTGGCGTCCGCTGCGGCAGATTCAATTCGGGCCATGATGCTCATTCGCACCTATCGGGTGCGGGGGCATTTGGCGGCGAACCTCGATCCGCTCGGCCTGACCAAGCAAGACCTTCCCGCCGATTTGACGCCGGAATATCATGGGTTTTCAGGCGCAGATCTTGATCGTACCGTCTATGTTGGCGGGACAATGGGCCTTGGTTGGGTCACCGTTCGGGATCTCGTTGCAATTTTGCGCGCAAATTATTGTGGCAATGTCGGTTTGGAATATATGCATATTTCAGACGTGGCGGAGCGCCGCTTTTTCCAAGAGCGCATGGAAGGCGCAGATAAGTCTATCGGCTTCACAGCAGAGGGTAAAAAGGCGATCCTCGCCAAAGTTATCGAAGCCGAGCAATATGAAAAGTTCTTGGGCCGCAAATATGTTGGCACCAAGCGGTTTGGCCTTGATGGCGGAGAGGCAATGATCCCCGCGCTGGAAAGCTTTATCAAACATGGCGGCGCGCAAGGCGTGCGCGAGATCGTGATTGGCATGCCGCATCGTGGCCGCCTCAACGTGCTCGCTAACGTCATGGCTAAGCCCTATCGCATCATCTTCCACGAGTTTTCGGGTGGCTCTGCCAACCCAGATGATGTTGGCGGTTCGGGCGATGTGAAATACCATCTCGGCACATCCACCGATCGCGAATTTGACGGCATCAACGTGCATATGAGCCTTGTACCCAACCCGTCGCACCTTGAGGCTGTGGACCCGGTTGTGCTTGGAAAGGTCCGCGCCAACCAGACGTTCCGCGATGATATTGGCAAGGGCAAGCATACGCAGGTCTTGCCGGTCTTGCTGCACGGCGACGCCGCCTTTGCAGGGCAGGGGATTGTTTGGGAATGCCTCGGCTTCTCTGGTATTCGTGGCTATAATACGGGTGGCTGCATCCACTTTATTGTGAACAATCAGGTCGGCTTTACCACCAGCCCGCAATTTGCCCGCTCCTCTCCCTATCCGTCAGATGTGGCCAAGGGCGTTCAGGCGCCGATCCTGCATGTGAATGGCGATGACCCTGAAGCTGTGACGTTCGCGTGCAAGATGGCTGTCGAGTTCCGCCAGACATTCCATCGCGACATTGTTATCGACATGTGGTGCTATCGTCGCTTCGGCCATAATGAAGGGGATGAACCCGGTTTTACACAGCCGCTCATGTATCAAACAATTAAGTCGCATCCCGGCGTGTCCCAAATTTATGCCCAGCGGTTGGTTGATCAGCGTGTTATCGACGGCAATTGGGCTGGCGAACATGCCATGCGCTTCACCCAGATTTTGGAGCAGGAGTTCAAAGCGGCCTCCGACTATAAGGCAAATGATGCCGACTGGTTTGGCGGGCGCTGGGCGGGTCTCAGCAAGCCAGCTGATCCAGAAACAGCACGTCGCAACGTGCCAACAGGTATTTCTAAAAAGCTGCTCGATAGCCTTGGCCGCACGCTGACGACAGTGCCCGAGGATGTGAAGGTGCACCCGACGCTCAACCGCGTTCTGGATGCGAAAAAGACGATGTTCACCAGTGGCGATGGCTTTGACTGGGCAACGGCCGAAGCCTTGGCCTTTGGGTCGCTGTTGTCGGAAGGCTATGGCGTGCGCTTGTCCGGGCAGGATTCTGGGCGCGGCACCTTTAGCCACCGTCACGCAGTCTGGGTCGATCAGGCCACTGAGAATAAATATATTCCACTGTCGACCGTTCCGCATGGACGTTTTGAGGTGCTGGATAGCCCCTTGTCTGAATTCGGCGTTCTGGGCTTCGAATATGGTTATGCGGGCGCAGATCCGAAAAGCCTGGTGCTTTGGGAAGGGCAGTTTGGCGATTTCGCCAATGGTGCCCAAGTCATGATCGATCAGTTCATAGCGGCGGGTGAATCAAAATGGTTGCGCGCGAATGGCCTCGTGATGCTTTTGCCGCATGGCTATGAAGGGCAGGGGCCAGAACACAGCTCCGCGCGGCTTGAGCGTTATTTGCAGCTGTGTGCTGAGGATAATATTCAGGTCGCGAATTGCACGACGCCAGCGAATTATTATCACATTTTGCGTCGGCAGATGCATCGCCAGTTCCGCAAGCCCTTGATCATCATGACGCCAAAGTCCTTGCTGCGTCATAAAATGGCTGTGTCTCACGTGGATCAGTTCCTCGATCAGAGCCATTTCATGCGCATTCTGTCTGACCCATGGGCGCCGGACGATAAGGATGTGAAGCGGCTCGTGCTGTGCTCTGGCAAGGTTGCTTATGATCTGATGGAAGCGCGCAATGCGGCTGGCGATCAGAATACAGCCATTGTCCGGCTTGAGCAGCTTTATCCGTTCCCGTCTGAACCACTCATCGTGCGCCTGAAGCGGATGGTGAATTTGGAAGAGGTGGTCTGGGCTCAGGAAGAACCGAAGAACAACGGGTCTTGGTTCTTTGTGGAGCCTTATATCGAGGAATGTCTGGCAGCGGCGGGCATTGGACCAGATCGTGCGCGCTATGCCGGCCGTAAGGCCAGTGCGTCCACCGCGACAGGCCTGATGAAGCGCCACCAGGCTGAACAGGCGGCCCTCATCTCCCACGCGCTCGGACACAGCGTGCGCACCGAAATTAGACGCCAGCGGAAAGGCTGATCATGTCGACAGAAGTTATCGTTCCCACTCTGGGCGAATCCATTGCGGAAGCAACACTTGGCCAATGGCTGAAAAAGCCGGGCGAAGCGGTGGCCGCTGATGAACCGATTGCCAGCCTTGAAACAGATAAGGTCGCTGTCGAAGTTACAGCGCCAGTTGCGGGTGTCATGGGCGCGCAGGTTGTTTCGGAAGGCGCGACTGTGAATGTTGGTGCGGTCATTGGTGTGATTGAAGCAAGCGCCGCCGCCGGTAGCGTGCCAGTCGCAAGCGCGGCGTCTGCCCCGGCAGCCATGGCTGAGGATTCGGGGGATCTGACCCTTTCTCCTTCTGTTCGGCGTCTGGTACTCGAACACGGTCTGGACCCGACCAAGATTAAGGGCACGGGCAAGGATGGTCGACTGACCAAGGATGATGTTTTGGCGGCTGTCACTTCGGCAAGTCCGGTCGCAACGGCGGAATCTGCACCCAGCGTCCAACCCGTGCTTGCTCCTGCAGCCTCAGCGCGGGGTGAAGAACGGGTGCGCATGACGCGCCTGCGTCAGACCGTCGCCAAGCGGCTGAAGGAAGCGCAGAATACTGCCGCCATGCTGACGACATTTAACGATGTTGACATGACCGCCGTGATGGAAGCGCGTGCCAAATATAAGGATTTATTTGAAAAGAAGCACGGCGTGCGCCTCGGCTTTATGGGCTTTTTCACCAAGGCCGTATGCATGGCCTTGCGCGATATTCCAGCGGTGAATGGCTCAATTGAGGGCGAAGAAATTGTCTATCGCAACTATGCGGACATTTCCGTTGCTGTTTCTGCGCCGAACGGCCTTGTTGTGCCGGTTATTCGGGATGCGCAGGACATGTCCGTTGCAGATATTGAGCGCACAATCGGCGATTTTGGCGCCCGGGCCAAGGATGGCAGCTTGACGATGGAAGATATGAAGGGCGGCACCTTCACCATCTCCAATGGCGGCGTGTTTGGTTCGCTCATGTCCACGCCGATTATCAATCCACCACAGTCAGCCGTGCTTGGCCTCCACCGGATAGAAGACCGCCCGGTTGTCCGAGATGGCCAGATTGTTATTCGCCCGATGATGTATTTGGCGCTGAGCTATGATCACCGTCTGATCGATGGCCGTGAAGCGGTGACCTTTTTGGTCGCGGTGAAGAACGCAATTGAAGACCCAACGCGCCTGTTGATTGACCTTTAAGGAGCAGATGATGGCTGAGGCCCAATACGACCTAATCGTCATCGGCGCGGGGCCGGGGGGCTATGTGGCCGCCATTCGGGCCGCGCAGCTTGGGTTGAAGACCGCTTGTGTTGAAAGCCGTGAAACGCTTGGCGGTACATGTCTGAACGTGGGGTGCATCCCGTCAAAAGCGTTGCTGCACGCGTCGGAACTTTATGAAGAGGCGCATTCGGGGACGCTCGCCAAATTTGGCATTAGCTTCAAGGATGTGAAACTCGATCTCACGGCGATGCATGCCGAAAAGGATAAGGCTGTCGGCGAACTCACCGGCGGCATCGAATTTCTGTTCAAGAAGAACAAGGTGGATTGGCTCAGAGGCCAAGCACGCTTCACGTCGCCCAATAGCGTGGATGTGAACGGAATGCTCTATTCGGCCAAGAAGATCATGATCGCCACTGGATCCTCCGTCACGCCGCTTCCGGGTGTGGAGATTGATCAAAAGGTCGTGGTCGATTCAACGGGCGCATTGACGCTGCCCAAGGTTCCAAAGCATCTCATCGTCATTGGTGGCGGCGTGATTGGATTGGAACTTGGCAGCGTCTGGCGGCGTCTGGGCGCTGAGGTGACGGTGGTTGAATATCTTGATCAGCTTTTGCCCGGCATGGACGGCGATCTTCGCAAGGAAGCGGCCAAGATTTTTAAGAAGCAGGGCTTTGTGCTCAAGCTTTCGACCAAGGTGACGGGTGTTTCGGTTAAGGGCGGCAAGGCGACCGTGACGATTGAGCCATCGGCGGGCGGTGCTCCCGAAACGATTGAAGCGGATTGCGTGATTGTCGCGATCGGTCGTCGCCCCAATACCGAAGGACTTGATCTGGCCAAGGCGGGCGTTGAGATCAATGCCCGCGGGCAGATTGAAGTTGGCCATGATTTCCAGACGAAGGCTCCGGGCATTTACGCCATTGGGGATGTGACGCCGGGGCCAATGCTGGCGCACAAGGCCGAGGATGAAGGTATTGCGGCCGCAGAATTCTGCGCGGGCCAAATCGGTCTCGTCAATCACGATGTCATTCCAGGCGTGGTCTACACGATGCCCGAGTTTGCGAGCGTCGGTTTGACCGAAGAGCAGGCGAAAGAGCGCGGTGAGGTAAAGGTCGGTAAGTTCCCGATGATGGCAAATAGCCGGGCAAAGACCAACCGCGACACGGATGGTTTTGTAAAGGTCATTGCGGATGCAAAGACCGACCGCGTTCTGGGCGTGCATATTGTCGCCTCCCTTGCGGGAACTATGATCGCGCAGGCCGCGCAGGCGATGGAGTTTGGCGCAACGAGCGAGGACATCGCCTATACCTGCCATGCCCACCCAACTCAGTCTGAAGCGCTCAAAGAAGCGGCGATGGCGGTGATGGGTAAACCGATCCATATGTAAC
>CAMAQU010000088.1 GCA_945860425.1 Sphingomonas paucimobilis | reverse complement strand
CATGCTTTGCCGACATCTGATCCCGGATTGCTCGATCGGTTGATAAGCCCGAAGCGGAGCCTGGGCGCAAAGACGCATAAGCAGATGCTTGAGTTGCTCCGCTCGACCGTGATTCAAGGAACGGGCCGTGCCGCCGGGCTCGCCATTCCAGCCTATGGCAAGACGGGGACGTCGCAGGACAGCCGGGATGCCTTGTTCATTGGCTTTGCCGGGGATCTGGTCGTTGGCGTATGGATTGGCCGGGATGACAATAAGCCACTGGGCGGCATCCATGGCGGCGGATTGCCCGCACAAATCTGGCGCGAGTTTATGGGCGAGGCAATTGCCGGGGCGATGCCCGCCCAAGAACCAGAAGAGGTTCCGCTGCCAGAAGACCTGCTGGGCAATGATTTGATCAACGCGCTGCCGCCGGTCGACATTCAGGATGCAGATATTCAACTGGGGGATGATCCTTCTATCCGCCTGCAAACCGGCGTTGGCGGATCAAATCTGGATGTGAACATCAATCGGGATGGCGTGACGGTTCAGCCGAGTGCGCGTGAGGGTGAGCCGCCGCCGCGATAGGCATCTTGCCGCGCAGACCCTTTGGCCGCTATTGACCGAGGATGAGTTTACCCCGCGCTTTTGAACGATCCATCACCGGACAGGCATGGCGCTGGCGTGGCGCAGGCGGTGAGACGGATGATCTGGTGACGCAGCTTCTTCTCGCACGCGGCTGCCCGCCGGAAGAACTTGAGGCGCACCGCAGCCCAACCATCCGATCTTTCATGCCAGACCCATCTATTTTTCAGGATATGGACAAGGCGGCAGAACGGCTCGCCGACGCAGTCATCGCAGGTGAGCAGGTCACGATTTTTGGCGATTATGATGTGGATGGGGCAACGTCCGCTGCGTTGCTCATCCGGCTTTTGGGCGCGCTGGGCCTAGAGGCGGGCTATTACATCCCAGATCGTCTGCTCGAAGGCTATGGCCCATCCGGGGACGCGCTGGTCAGCCTGCGGGACAGCGGAGCAAGCCTTGTTGTCACCGTCGATTGCGGGGCGCAGGCCTTTGAGGCGCTCTCTATGGCGCATGAGGCGGGCTTGGATGTCATTGTCGTTGATCATCATAAATGCGCGACAGAGCTTCCCGTCGCGCATTCGATCGTCAACCCCAACCGTCTGGATGAAGAGGCAGGGGCGGCGGCACATGGGCATCTTGCCGCTGTTGGGGTTGCATGGCTGTTGGGGGCTGCACTGATCCGCACCTTGCGGAACCGGGACTATTTCACCTTTCGCGAAGAACCAAAGCTGCTCGACCTGCTGGATATTGTGGCCTTGGGCACTGTCGCGGATGTGGCGCAGCTTAAGGGCCTGAACCGGGCCTTTGTGGCGCAGGGACTGAAGATCATGGCGGGCAGGCATAATATCGGCTTGAATGCTCTGATCACAGCCTCCCGATTGACGCGTGCGCCCATATGTTCAGACCTTGGCTTTGCGCTTGGCCCGCGCATCAATGCCGGGGGACGCGTTGGAAAGTCGGATCTGGGCGTGCGCCTGCTGACGACCAGCGATGCCGAAGAGGCGCGGGTCATTGCCGAAGAGCTGGATCGCCTGAATGGAGAACGGCGCGCAATTGAGGCGGCCGTTCAAGAGGAGGCGGATGCGCTGGTCGCGCGGCAAGGCAATCGGGCCGTCGTGCTGGTGTCGGGAGAGGGGTGGCATCCCGGTGTGATTGGCATTGTCGCGGGTCGGCTGAAGGAAAAGCTCGGCCGACCTGCGCTTGTTGTGGCCGTTGATGAACACGGGACGGGCAAGGGATCGGGCCGGTCCATTGCAGGCGTTGATCTTGGCGCGGCCATTCTTGCGGCAAAGGATATGGGCCTGCTTGAGGCAGGTGGCGGCCATGCAATGGCGGCGGGGCTCACCGTTTCGGCCGAAAAGATTGAGGCACTGGCCGAGTTTCTCGATGCGCGGCTGTCAGACGATGTGGCGCGGGCAAGCGAGAACCGGGCGCTGCTCCTGGATGCTGTTATTGCCCCTGGGGGCATTACACCGATGCTGGCAGAGGCGCTGGAGCAGGGCGGGCCCTATGGCATGGGCTGGCCCGCGCCGCGTATTGCGGTAGGGCCCATGCGGATCATCAAGGCCGATGTGGTCGGCAAGGATCATGTTCGCGTGATTATGGCGGGCGATGACGGCCGCTCGATTAAGGCTGTTGCCTTTCGGCAGGCCGAAACAGAACTGGGCCAAGCGCTGCTCCATAGCGGGCGCGACAAGCGGTTGTGGTTGGCGGGACGCGTGAAGGTTGACGATTGGTCAGGGCGTGCATCTGCGGAACTGCACATTGATGATGCCAGTTGGAGCGATTGAGGTGTTGACGCCTGCCCTTTGAATGCCTAATGGCGCGGCTCCATCACAGATGGCCCCTTCGTCTAGCGGTTAGGACGCGGCCCTTTCACGGCTGAAACACGGGTTCGATTCCCGTAGGGGTCACCATTTCCTGCAAGCGCATTATGTGCCCATTTGCAGGAACTTGGCTCCTCCAGCCTCCGATGCATTATTTCCTTACTTTTTGTTAACCTGCTTTGGCGTTGCGCCGGAATGTTGGAACAACTCGTCTTTCTGAGCCTTTTCACGGTATCCCCCTTCACGGAGAAACCGCAATGAAAAAGCTATCTCATCGTCTGTTGCCTTCACTCATGCTCGCTGGATCTTTGTTCGCCACAGCACCTGCATCTGCAGTCGTTGTTTTCCTGACAGGCGCTCCCACGTCGACGGCAGGTGGTTGGCAATATAGTTATGAAGCGAATTTCTCCTCAGGGGAAGGTGTGCAGAATGGCTCCACATTCGTCATTTTTGACTTTTTGGGCTATGTGCCGAGCAGCGTCTCTTCGCCCTATCCAGATCTTGCCGCGTCTTCTGAGTTGGTGAGCGCCGGGCTGCCTGCGAATCCTGATTTCACGGATGATCCAACGATTGCCAATTTGCGGTTCACCTACACGGGGGCTTCGTTGCTTAATCTATCGAACACTTCCTTTTCAGGGCTGAACGCCGTGTCTGTGTTGAGTGGTATTGCTCAAGATGGTTTCGGGGCCGTCACGGTCAAGACGGCGGGTCCGCTTTTAGGGACGAAGGTTTACTCCACGGGCTTGGTGTCCGTGCCGTCGGGCATTCCTGAACCAGCTGCGTGGGGCATGATGCTGGCGGGCTTTGGTCTGACCGGGGCCGCAATGCGCCGCCGTCGGTTTGCCCTGACCAGCGTGACTGCATGATATAGGCTGGGTCGCCCGGCAGCTTGCTGGCGCGGCCCAGCTTCCCACTGGATTAATGAGGCAGGTGCGTTAATAACCACCCCATGTTTAGGGGAGAGCGCCTCAGGCGAATCGCGCGCGAGCCGCTCGTGCATTTTTTGGTGGCAGGGCTATTGGTCTTTGCCTTTGCAAGTTGGCGGGGTGTCGCGGTTGACCCTGCCGATCGGACAATCGCAATTGATGAGAGCCGGGTGACTTGGCTGACGCGCCAATTTGAACAAACATGGCAGCGCGCGCCCAATCCGGCGGAAATTGATCAGCTCATCCGGGACTATATCAAAGAAGAAATTTATTATCGGGAAGCCCTGCGTATGGGGCTGGATCAGGATGATGCTATCATCCGGCGGCGGTTGCGGTTCAAGATGGAGTTTTTGGCTGCCGCTGAGGTGGAAAGTGTAACCCCTTCGGATGCGGACCTGCGCAGTTGGTTTGATCGCAATGCGTCGCGTTATGCCAGCGACGCGCGGGCCAGTTTTGAACAGATTTTTATCGGCACGTCTGAAGAGGGGCAAGCCGCAGAAGTCATCGCGCGATTGAATAAGGGTGGAACCGCCCAAGGCCTTGGGCAGCCCATTTCTTTGCCAGTTTCTTTGAGCCGGGCGTCTCGCGCCGATATTGCGAGAACATTTGGCGATGATTTTGCCGATGCCTTGCTCGCTGGAAAGGCTGGGCAATGGAGTGGGCCGATTGCATCTGGCTTTGGCAGCCATATTGTCCGTATCTCAGCGATTGAACCCGGGGAAAAGCCGTCCTTTGAATCCGTGCGGAACCGCGTGGAGAATGATTGGCGGGCGGCCACTCTCTCGGCTCGGCAGGACAAAGCCTATCAGACATTGCTTGATGCCTACACAGTCCGGATCGAAAAGCCGTGATCATCCGGGCGCTTGTGTGCTTGCTTATGCTATGCGCGGCGCCAGCGGCGCGTGCGGATGAATTGCGACCGGGATATTTGGATCTGACAGAAGTCACCCCACAGCAGTGGCGTATGACCTGGAAAGGACCCTTGCGGTCCGGGCTGGCCAGCCGCGCCACGCCGGTTGTGCCTGAGGGATGCAGCGTCGGCACGCAGCAACGAACGGTGGATGATGTTGCCCTAAAAGTGATCTGGCCCATGCGCTGTTCCCAGCCGCTTGGCGGAAAAGAGATTAAGATCAACGGCCTCGATAACACGATTGCCGACGCATTGGTGCGGGTGGCTCCCCTTGATGCAGCGGTTCAAACAGGCCGGTTGACGCCGCAGCAGACAAGTTTCCAAGTCTTGGAAAAGGCCAGTCGCTGGGATGTTGCCCGCGCCTATTTTGTCATTGGCGTCGAGCATATCCTGCTGGGGTTTGATCACCTCTTCTTCGTCCTTGCCCTCGTATTCCTGCTGACGGGATGGCGCAGCATCCTTGGCGCAGTCACTGCCTTTACGGTCGCCCATTCGATCACTTTGGTCGGAACCACTTTGGGGTTTCTTGGCTTGCCGCAAAAGCCCGTGGAAAGCGTCATCGCCCTGTCGATCGTCTTTCTGGCGGTTGAGATTGTGAAATCGCGGCCGGGGGAGTTGCGCTTTTCACAACGTGCGCCCTGGCTGGTCGCTTTTTCCTTTGGGCTTTTGCATGGCTTTGGATTTGCGGGGGCCTTGAAGGAAATTGGCTTGCCGGAAGGGGAAGTGCCCATGGCGCTGCTTACCTTCAACTTGGGCGTCGAGGCCGGGCAGGTGTTTATTGTCGCGCTGGCGCTTGGCATATTGGCCCTGATCCGTCGTTTCTGGATGCCTGCCGCACGGCCAATCACGCTCGCTATGGCTTATTTCATTGGTAGCCTTGCGAGTTACTGGTTCATTGAGCGAACATTGGTATAAGCCGCCGTCCGATCTGGCGATGCCGTCAGCGGTCAAGGCGGGCGTAGATGGCATTTCGAGGCAATAAGGATGGGGCAGAGGCCGCTGATTCTGCCAGCTGGGGTGGCGAGGTGCGGGCAACCCTGTTTCTCGCATGGCCGTTGATCCTATCCAACCTGTCGGGTGCCCTGATCCACGCTACAGACGTCTATCTCCTCGGCAAAATAAGCCCCGAGGCTCTGGCGGCCGGGGCATTGGCCGTTAACCTTGTGATGTCCCTATCGCTGTTCGGCATGGGGTTAATGGTCGCGACGGCCCCGATGATTGCCTCAGAAATTGGGCGCAAGCCGCATTCTGTGCGTGATGTGCGGCGGACAGTTCGACAGGGGCTTTGGCTTGCGGTCAGCTTTTGTATTCCGGTTTGGATCGTCCTGTCTTTTTCTGAACAGATTTTTCGCGCTTTAGGCCAGCAGCCAGATCTCGCGCATGGGGCCGCTTCGATGGTGCACACCTTGATGTGGGGTATGCTGCCCTTTTTGGGAATGGTGGTCTTGCGCTCCTTCCTGTCGGCTCGAAACCGGACGATTTGGGCGCTGATCGTCACATTATTGGGCGTGATCGCCAATGCGGTGCTGAATTACGGGCTTATCCTTGGCGGATTTGGTTTGCCCGCGCTTGGCCTTGTCGGGGCAGGGTTGGGAAGCAGTCTGGTCAATGGGCTGATGTTCCTCATCATGGCCGCCATTCTGCTGTGGCATAAAGATTTCAGGCGCTATCGCCTGTTCGGTCGTTTTTGGCGGGCGGATTGGCCTCGCTATCGTACCATGGTGCGTCTTGGTCTGCCCATCGGCATGACGATGGGCTTTGAGGCGTCTGTTTTCAGTGCCGCAATCTTCCTTATGGGGCTGATCAGCACCGCCTCTGTCGCAGCGCACGCTATTGCGCTCCAGATAGCGTCAATCACCTTCATGGTTCCCTTGGGCCTTGCTCAGGCGACGACCGTGCGCGTGGGCATTGGCTATGGGCGCAAGGATGAGGTGATGATCCGGGAAGCAGGCTGGGCAGGCTTTGTGCTGGGTGTCGGCTTTATGAGTTTGACGGCGCTCGCGATGTGGGCCTTCCCAAGCGCAATGATTGAGCTGTTCATTGACCCGAATAGGCCGGGCAGTGGAGAAGTGATTGCATTGGCCGTCAGCTTCTTATTGGTCGCCGCCGTGTTTCAGGTGGTGGATGGCGCGCAAGTGATGGGGGCGGCCATGCTTAGGGGGCTGCATGATACGCGGGTGCCGATGTATTTCGCGCTCTTTGGCTATTGGGGAATTGGTATTGGGGTCGGGGCCATTCTCGCTTTTTACTTTGGATTGCAGGGGGTTGGCGTTTGGATTGGCCTTGCAACCGGGCTTGCCGTGGTCAGCCTGCTGATGTTGTGGCGATGGATGCGCCGCACCCCATTGGGGTTGGTGCCGATAGGCGCTTAGGATCAGCTTTCCGGAAAAAATTGCCCAACGACTCCTTGACGTGGGAAGGGCGGCTACCCATATCGCCTTCGTTAGCACTCGCAATGGGTGAGTGCTAATCGACATTCTTAATCCAGAGAGGGTAACTCATATGGCATTTCGTCCGTTGCACGATCGCGTGCTTGTTCGCCGCATCGAAGCTGATGAAAAGACGGCAGGCGGCATCATCATTCCCGACAGCGCTAAGGAAAAGCCGCAAGAAGGCGAAGTCGTCTCTGCGGGTGCTGGTTCCAAGGCCGAAGATGGCAAGGTGACACCGCTCGATGTGAAGGCGGGTGACCGCATTTTGTTCGGCAAATGGTCGGGCACCGAAGTCAAG
>CAMAQU010000087.1 GCA_945860425.1 Sphingomonas paucimobilis | reverse complement strand
GTGAAGGCGGCTTCCATGAAGTTGTGCTCGCCAATGGCGCGAGCCTCAAGGCGAGGACGGTGATCCTTTCAACCGGGGCCCGCTGGCGCCAGATGAATGTGCCGGGCGAGGATGAGTATCGCAACAGGGGCGTTGCCTATTGCCCGCATTGCGACGGTCCCTTGTTCAAGGGCAAGCGCGTGGCGGTGATTGGCGGCGGCAATTCGGGCGTGGAAGCGGCCATTGATCTGGCCGGCATTGTTGCCGAAGTGACGCTGATTGAATTTGACAATCAACTGCGCGCCGATGCGGTGTTGCAGGCCAAGCTCAACAGCTTGCCCAATGTCCGTGTGATTGTCTCTGCGCTCACGACCGAAGTGCATGGGGATGGCGAAAAGGTGATGGGTCTGAGCTATCAGGATCGCACCAATGATCAGGTCATTCACCTTCCGCTCGACGGGATTTTTGTTCAGATTGGGCTCGTGCCCAATAGCGAATGGTTGAAGGGCACGCTGGCCCTAAGCCCGCGCGGGGAGATTGAGGTCGATGCCAAGGGCGCAACCAGCGTGCCGGGCGTCTTTGCGGCGGGGGATGTCACAACGACCCCCTATAAGCAGATCATCATTGCCATGGGTGAAGGATCAAAATCCGCCTTGTCGGCCTTTGACTATCTCATCCGCCTGCCCGCTGAACAGGATCAGGCGCTCGCCGCCTGATCCTCATCCGGGGAAGGCCAAGAACCAAAAGAAGATGGCGGTTGCGGCCGCCATCACCGCTGTGGCTGTCCAGCCGAGCCATGTCGCCCGCTGAGGGAGAACCAAATCCCCCATTGCGGCTTTGTTGCGCACGATCAGCATCATGAAGGCCATTAATGGCGCGGCCAGCACGCCATTGACGACGGCTGCCCAGTATAAAGCGCGGGCGGGATCAAGGCCTGCAAAGTTGATGAGGCCACCAGCGAGGGTAGTGGCGGCAATCGCCCCATAAAAGAATTTTGCCTTGAGCGGGCGGGCCGCAAGGCTGCCGGTGCGGCCGAGCATCTCTGTGATGGCATAAGCGGCAGACCCTGCCAGGACAGGTACGGCCAAAAGCCCGGTACCAATAATGCCGAGTGCAAAGAGGGCAAAAGCGAGATCGCCCGCAATTGGGCGCAGCGCCTCTGCCGCTTGAGCCGATGTTTCGATATTGCGAATGCCATTGGCGTGGAGCGTCGCGGCGGCTGCATAGACAATGGCCAGTGCGATGATGGAGCTGAAGGCCATGCCCGTCAGTGTATCGATGCGGATCCGTTGCAGCTCTGGCCCTGCTTTTGCCGGTGTTTCATATAAGGGCTTGGAATGGTGGCGGTGCTGCTCTTCAATTTCCTGTGCGGCCTGCCAAAAGAAGAGATAGGGGCTGATCGTCGTCCCCAAAATGGCGACCAGCGCCGTTGCATAAGCAGGCGTCCATTCAATATCTGGGATGACCAAAGCCGTGACGGCCTCTTGCCAGGGCACGTTGGATACCAACACCACCGCCACATAGGTAAAGAGCGACAGGGTCGTCCATTTCAGGATGCCCGCATAGCGGTCATAGGGCACCATCACCTCAACCACGACGCATAAGATGCCAAAGCCGATTGTGTAGATGACGGCATACCCGCCAGTCAGCAATTGCAGGGCTGCCCCCATGGCGCTCAAATCCGCGCCAAGGTTGATGATATTGGCCACCAACAACAGCAAGACAATGCCCAGCAGAAGCGCGCGCGGATAATGGCGGCGGACATTGGCGGCGATACCCCGCCCGGTCACGCGGCCAATTTGCGCGGCCACTTCTTGAATGACGACCATCAGGGGAAAGCTGAGGACAAATGTCCAAGCCAGGCCATAGCCAAATTCCGCCCCTACCTGACTGTGCGTGCCAATGCCTGATGGGTCATCATCGGCGGCCCCTGTGACAAGGCCCGGCCCCAATCGCCTTAAAAAGCCCTTGAAGCCCGTCTCGTTCTTCTTGGTCATTGCGGCAATAGTGACAAGCATTGCCGAGAAAAGCCAGCCGGCATCCTTACACCCTGATCTAGAAGGCAATTTCAGGGTTGACGGACGCGTCCCTTCAACGCAGTCTGTCACCATTGGAACACGGCAGGGGGATGTCGTGCCATAGAGGAGAGGGCGCTTGAACATGGGCAGCCTGGGGAAACAAGGCCGGAAACCGGCCGTGCACATGCATATGCGCGCCGATGCGTCAGGCGCGGTCGACACCGATTCTATGAAGCATATGGTCATGGCGATGGTCGCCGTTGCGCTGGTGTTGGCCAGTGTGGTCGGCACCTTGATCTTGTCTGATGTGCTGCATGCGCTGTCGGGCATTCTCTGCGCCAGCTTCGATCTGCCAGAGCCGATGCGCCTAACCTAATCGCAATCGGCCGGAAGGCTCGGCTTGCATTGGACTCAGCGGCGGCTTAAGGGCCGCGCAGATGATGGTGTTCCGTGCTCATAAGGTAACGCTTGGCGTATTTCTCGCCATGATCCTCGCGTTTCGGGCGCTTGTCCCGGCGGGCTGGATGCCGAGCGAGGCCAAGGGGCAATGGATTACGATTTGTTCGGGTGCGGGCGTTACCGTTGCTTGGCTGGATGCCGACGGCAAACTGCATAAGGAAAGTGCGCCAGCCGAGGCCTCTGACGGTCATTGCACCTTTGCTGCACTTGGATTTGCGCTGGATGTGCCGCCCTTTATCGATGGGCTGCCGCGTTATGCAGACCTGCCGTCCATCGCCCCGATCCGTCCCTTTTGGGTCGCGGTTGGCCAAGGCCTTGCGGCACCCCCACCCCCCAAAACCGGCCCACCTGCGTTGAGTTGATCTCGCGCAGCGGATAGGATGAATGTCCGACGCTGCTGATGATGTGCGCTCAGGCGAGGCTTGAGTGCGATTTTGGCCGTCCCTGTGGATGGCTGTTTCTCAGCAAATAGGTTTTATCATGAACAAAATGGCTTGGGCTCTTTCGCCCAGCAAGCGGGCAGCCCTTCAACGGGCGTCCCTCGTCGCAATGGCAATAGCGGCGACCGCCGATCCTGCATCGGCCAATGCGCTTGCCGATATGGCAAGTGACTCAGAGGCTGACACCACCATCTTCGTCATTGGGCAGAGAGAGGCCCCGATCACGGTTGTGCCGCGGGGGCTGTCCATTTCCTTGGGGAAGGATGAATTTGAGGCGGTCAACGCGCTCAATGTCGAAGATCTGATGAAGTACACGCCCAATTTCTTCGTCCGCAAACGTTTTGCGGGCGATGATAATGCAGTGGTCGCGTTGCGCGGGGCCAATACGATTCAAAGCGCCCGTACCATTGTGATGGTGGATGGCTTTGTTGTTTCCAACTTCCTGGGCAATCGCTGGGACTTTCCGCCCAAATGGAATGTTGTGGGGCCAGCCGAAGTTCGTCAGTTGGATATTGTCTATGGCCCCTATTCCGCACGCTATGGCGGCAATTCCATGGGCGGCGTGATTTCTGTAACAACCCAAGAACCGAAGGAGAGTTCGGCTTACGCGACGGCGCAGACGATGATCATGCCGTTCAAGGAATATGGCTTTGACCAAAGTTTTACGGGTTATAGCCTAGAAGGCGGCGTCACTTGGGCACAGACGGATGGCCCTTGGTCTGTGCGCCTGTCGGGTCGGCATTTTGAAAATACCGGCCAGTCCATGACCTATAATCTGCTGACCCCGGCAACGGGTGCGGCAACCGCCGTGGTCGGGGCCTATGACGACACGCGCCTTGCGACGCCAGTTTTCGGCGCGGCATCCCCGGTTGATGTCACGCAGGATCAAGCGCGTCTTCGCATTGGCTATACAACGGCCAGTGGGTGGCAGATGGATGCGCTTGGGATGATCTGGCTCACCCAGCAGGATCTCACAGACCCCAAAAGCTGGCTGGTCAATGCAAATACGGGCGCGCCCGTCACGCAAGGCCGGGTGAGCTATAAGGGGCGTGTGTGGAATGCCACGGGCCTCACATTCTCCAAAACCCGCCGCACAGAATATCTGGCTGGGCTTAAACTCGCCGGCCCGCTGGCGGATTGGACTGTCGCGCTCAACCTGTCGCGTTACTGGATCCCAAAATGGGACACCCGCACCTCGCGGGATTATGCGACGGGCGCATCCTTGGGGCAGGGCACACAATCTTTGGTCGATAGTCCCGGTTGGTCGACGGGTGATCTGACGGTTGAACGCGACCTTGCCGGGCATAAGCTCGCCTTTGGGGCCAGCGCCAACCTGTATGAAACCGCAACAGATAGCTTTACGACCACCAATTGGGATGCGGCGACGGCGCCGTCCTTTTCAACTTCGACCTATGGCAAGACCCGTCTTTGGGGCATTTGGGCGGAAGATACGGTCAACCTTGGTGCGCGCTGGGCGCTCACGGGTGGCATTCGCTATGATGGCTGGCGCGCTTATGCCGGGGGCATTGCAAAGGCCTATTCCGGGGTGCGCAAAGATGATGCCTATTCCGCGCGCAGCGAGGACTCCATCAGCCCCAAATTGAGCCTTCAGGGCGATATCAACGATGCCCTTGCGGTGCAGATCAGCCTTGGCACTGCCAAACGATTCCCGACTGTTGGGGAACTCTATCAGGGGCGGTTTGATGATATTGCCCAAGCCATCGACCCACAAAGCTTTGATCCGAACCTCAAGGCGGAAAAATCAGAAGATGCCAATCTGATCGTCCGGCATCGCGCTGGCAGCACGCAGACGACGCTCAGCCTCTTCTATCAAAACATAAAGGACGCCATTTTCAGTTTTAGTGGCCTCAACCAATTTGGCACTGTTGTGACCAGCTACAAAAATGTCGATCAGGTGCGCCAATATGGGGTGGAGCTGATTGTGGAGGCCAAGGATGTTCTGATCCAAGGCCTTGATGTCGATGCCAATCTCGCCTGGATTGATGCAAAGACGATCAAGAATGTGTCCAATTTGGCGGCTGAGGGTGTGCAGTTTCCGCGCATTCCAAAATGGCGATCCAATGGCACGCTGCGCCATCGCATCGCAGACCCAGTCAAGCTCGCGCTGGGCTGGCGCTATGCGTCGCGGCCCAATTCGGATTTATTTGGTCTCGTGCGTGGAGATGCCTTTGGCTTTCAGTCTGAATATCTGACCGTTGATACCCGCCTGAACTGGCGACTGACCCCGCGGCTAGAGCTGGGGGCGGGCATCGACAATCTGTTCAATGATAAGGCCTATGTCGCCCATCCCCTGCCCCAGCGCACCTATGTGCTGGATCTGAAAGCGACATGGTGACGTGATGACGCACTCTTCTGATCCATCTGAGACGGCGGCATTTTACCGCATGATCTGGCGCTGGCATTTTTATGCCGGACTATTGGTCATGCCGATGGTGCTGATCCTGTCGCTCACAGGGGCCATGTATCTGTTCAAGCCGCAGATTGACCGGTGGGAGGAGCGGGCCTTTCTCAACTTGCCAACATTGGGGGCCGTCGCGCCCGATGCGCAGGTGGACGCCGCTTTGGCCGCATGGCCGGGGGCCAGCTTTCACGCCTACCGGCTGCCCGAACATCCGGGGGATGCGGCGATGGTGCATATTGCCCTGCCCGCGGGCGAAGGGGGGCAGGCCATGCGCGATGTGTTTGTCTCTCCCCAAGGTCAGGTCTTGGCCACTCTCGACCCAGATTGGCGGATCATGGAAGTGGTGCAGAAACTGCACGGCCAGCTTCTGATCGGCAAGCCGGGAAGCTGGCTGGTCGAACTCGCAGCGAGCTGGGCCATCGTCATGATCCTGACGGGGCTGTATCTCTGGTGGCCCAAAGGCCGGGGCGCGGCCGGGGTCATTTGGCCCCGCATATCAGCCGGGCGTGCGGCGCTGTGGCGTGATGTGCATGCCGTCACGGGCTTCTGGGTGTCCGGTCTGGCGATGATTTTGCTGCTGACAGGCCTGCCCTGGGCCGATGTTTGGGGCAGCGCATTCAAGGCGGTGCGTGCCGAAATGGGCTGGGTGAAGGGCGCGCAGGGTTGGACGACCGGCGGGCGCGTAGCCGGGGATGCGGATCATGCCGAGCATGATCATGCGGCCATGATGGCAAGGGGTAGTGGGTCTGCAATGCCGTCCGTTTCGATCAACCAAATCGTCCGCCAAGCGCATCGGGCCAAGCTCGACTTTCCGGTGGTCGTAACCCCACCGGGTCAGCCCTTACCCTTTGGCGGTGGGGTGAAATCGGGCTGGGCGGTGCGATCTGACACGCAAGATCGGCCTCGGCGTGTCACCTTGGTCTATGATGCCGTGACGGGTCGGCGTGTCTCGACCGAGGGCTTTGCAGATAAGCATCTGATCGACCGGGTCGTAGGCTATGGCGTTGCTTGGCATGAGGGGCAGCTGTTCGGCATCGTCAATCAGATGATCGGCGTGGCGACCGCCCTTATGCTGATCACGCTGTCGGCAACTGGCTTTGTGCTGTGGCGACGGCGCAAGCCCTCTGACCGATTGGGCGCGCCACCCCCGTTCCTCTCCCCGCCGCAGCGCAAAATGGTGGTTGTGATCACGCTATGCCTTGCGGTTTTTCTGCCGCTGCTCGCCCTTTCTTTGTTGGCGATCTGGCTTTTGGAGCGGTTGGTTTTGCGGCACATCACGGGGCTGTCACGCTGGCTTGGTCTGGCCTCCGCGCGCGAAAACCAGTAACGACCCTAAGGCGTATCGCACTGCCCCAACTTGCCGGAGACCATCATTGGATAATCTTGCCCATAGTCTTGCCGGAGCTGCATTGGGCGAGGCCGGCCTGAAGAAAAAGACGGGCCTTGGTATGGCGGCGCTGATCATAGGCGCCAATTTGCCGGATATTGATGTGCTGGGCCTGCTGGTGAATGAGAATCTGGCTTGGCGTCGGGGGTGGACCCACGGCCCCATCGCCATGCTGATTCTGCCGCTGCTTTTGGCCGCCGCCTTGGTTCTATTCGATCATGTGCAGGGTAAAAGAGGCAATCGGCCAGCAGATCGCTTGCCCATCC
>CAMAQU010000086.1 GCA_945860425.1 Sphingomonas paucimobilis | reverse complement strand
TTGGAGAAGACGCTCGACATGGTCGTGCCGCAGAAATTCCGCAATGCCGGGCAAGTCTGCGTGTCACCGACGCGGTTCTATGTGCAGCAAGGCGTTTATGATCGCTTCGTCAAAGGCTTTGCGGAACGCACGCAGAAAGTCTGCGTAGGCGACGGTTTCGATCCAGATACGACTATGGGCCCGCTGGCCAATGCGCGCCGGCCCGACGCCATTGAGGCTTTGGTCGAAGATGCCAAGGCCAAAGGCGCGCGCGTTATGGCAGGCGGCGCGCGCGGCAATAAGGGCTATTTTTATCAGCCGACGGTCTTGGCCGATGTCCCGCTGGAGGCCAATGTCATGTCAAACGAGCCTTTTGGCCCGCTGGCGCTGATCCGCCCGTTTGGAAGTTTTGATGAGGCAATCGAACAGGCCAACCGCCTGCCCTATGGCCTTGCTGCCTTTGCCTTCACCGAAAATGGTCGCCAGGCCAATCTGCTGGGCGATGCGCTGGAAAGTGGGATGGTCGGCATCAACACCTTTGCGATTTCGGTACCAGACGCCCCCTTTGGCGGCGTCAAAGAATCGGGCTTTGGCAGCGAAGGTGGGCCGGAAGGTCTCGACAGCTATCTGGTGACCAAGGCGATCCATCAAGCGTGAGGGGCGCAAGCCTCCGCCGCGCGCTTTGGATGGCGCTGGGCCTTGCTTCGGTCGCGCTGGGGGCAATTGGCGTCTTCTTGCCGATCCTTCCCACAGTTCCCTTTCTGATCCTTGCGGCCTTTGCCTTTTCGCGAAGTAATCGCGCCTGGGAGGATAGGCTGCTCAGCCACCCCGTTTATGGCCCGTCTCTGCGCGCTTGGCGGGACCACGGGATTGTGAGCCGCAAGGGCAAGCTTGCCGCCAGCGGGGCCTTTGCCGTCAGCATCCTTGTCGGCTTGCTGCTCATGTCCCCACCTTGGTCGCTTGTCCCTCCCGTCGTTGCGGCGCTCTGCCTCAGCTGGTTGTGGACCCGCCCCGAAGCCTAATCGCTTTGGAGTGCTTCCAACTTTGCAGCGACGCGATTAAAGCTGCGTCATGACCCAAAACGCAACGCGCACTGGTGGCCGCATTCTTGTCGATCAGCTTGTGATCCAAGGGTGCGACCGGATCTTCTCGGTTCCCGGCGAAAGCTTCCTCGCCGTGCTCGATGCCCTGCATGATACGCCGCAGATCGAAAATATTGTCTGCCGCCAAGAAGGGGGCGTCGCGTTCATGGCTTGTGCGGATGGCGCGCTGACCGGGCGACCCGGCAGTGCCTTTGTGACGCGCGGGCCGGGCGCGACCAATGCGTCGATCGGCGTGCATGTCGCCATGCAGGATTCCCAACCGATGATCCTGTTCATCGGCGATGTTGATCGCGGCATGAAAGACCGGGAAGGGTTTCAGGAAGTCGATTTTGCAGCAATGTTCGCCCCGCTTGCCAAATGGGCGGTGCGGATTGATGATGCCGCCCGCATCCCGGAATATGTGGCCCGCGCCTATAATGTCGCAATGTCTGGCAGGCCCGGCCCGGTCGTCATCGCGCTGCCCGAAGACATGCTGTGCGAAATGGCGCACGCAACGGATCGGCCACGTATAGAGCGCATTGCTCAGGCCCCCTGCCCGCAACTGATGCACGATCTTGCCGCGCATCTAAAAACAGCCAAAGCACCCGTCGCCATCATCGGTGGCGCAGGCTGGACACCCGAGGCCGCACGCAATGTGCAGGCCTTTGCCGAAAGCTGGGGCATCCCCGTGGCCGCGGCCTTCCGGCGGCAGGATGCGATGGCCAATGACTCCACCGTCTGGGCGGGTAATCTTGGCTATGGCCCCAACCCGAAACTTGTCGCGCGGATCAAGGCGGCCGATTTGGTGCTCGCCATCGGCGCGCGGCTGGGCGAGGCGACGACGGACAGCTACACGCTGGTCACGCCCGACCATCCCGGTCAGACGCTCATCCATGTCCACCCCCACCCCGAAGAGCTGAACCGCGTCTACCGCGCCGATCTCGCCATATGTGCGGACATGACGCAGTTTGCAGCCGCCTTAGCGGCCCTGCAAACCCCCGCCAGCCCATCGCCCGCCGGAGCGGAGGCCCATGCCGACTGGCGCATCTGGAATACGCCCACCCCTTTCGATACGCGGGTGGACCTGGGCCAGTGTGTGGCGGCGATGCGTGCGCAGTTGCCCGCTGATACGATCATCTGCAATGGTGCGGGCAATTTCTCTGGCTGGTGGCATCGATATTGGCCCTATGGCGGGCCGGGGACGCAATTGGCCCCCACTGCAGGCGCGATGGGCTATGGCCCACCTGCGGCTGTCGCTGCTGCCCTGCGCTGCCCCGACAAGACCGTCGTAGCACTTGCGGGCGATGGCGATTTCATGATGAACGGGCAGGAACTGGCAACCGCCATGCAATATGGCTGCAACTTGCTTGTCCTGGTGATCGATAATGGTGCTTATGGGACAATCCGGATGCATCAGGAACGCGAATATCCGACCCGCGTGTCTGGCACGGCGCTCCACAACCCCGATTTTGCAGCACTTGCCCGCGCTTATGGCGGCTGGGCAGCAACGGTGGAGACAACGGCGGACTTTGCCCCCGCCCTTACAGACGCGATGCAGCGTCAGGGCCTGCGCCTGCTGCACCTGAAGACCGACGCAGAGCGGATTAGCGTTGGGACGACAATTGCCGCATTGCGCGCGCGTTAATCCCCCGCACGCTTGGCGGTGCGGAAGCTTTCGCGCGTCACCGGATAGCCCGCACCTTCGGGAATGCAAATATATGTGTCTTCGCCCTGTTTCTCGATCCAAGGGGTGATCAGCGTCACCGGGTGGGCCTCAGCATGGGCATGCGCATCGGCATAGCTCTCAAACTGCGCAAGCCGCTCCAGATTGCGATGGGTCGGGAAAATAACATGCACATCGCCGCGCTGCGCCGCCTCGATCACCGATGATGCACTGTCCCAGAAGGTCCGGACATTTTCGGTTGCATCGACAATGGCTTCGGGCAGGTCATCGGGCGCACGGGCAATGTAAAAGCGCGTATCAAAAACGCGTGTCTCCCGAAAATTGGGCCGCCACCGAGCAAAGGGAACCAGTGCAGATAGATCAAGCGCCAATCCCGCCGCATCCAACAATCCACTAAAGGCCTGCCGGTCGTGCAAGGCCCGACGTGCGTCATCCAACCAGCCAAACGGAGGGGCCGAAGCAAGGCCAATGGGCACGCCGCTTTCCTCAATAGTCTCGCGAATGGCAGCAATGCGTGCGGCGGCACATTCCGCCTCAATATGGTCATGCCGCGCGGCCAGCAGATGATCGTCAGCATCGATCCGACCGCCGGGGAACACAATTGCGCCGCCAGCAAAGGCCATGCCCTTTGATCGCTCGACCAAAAGCAGTTCGGGGGCTGCCCCGTCGCGTTCCCGCAAAAGGACGAGCGTCGCCGCAGGAATGGCGGGAACCATCTCTCCCATATCCACCTTTTCCACTGTCACCGATCCGCTCTCCATTTCGCGTTTTACCCTGTCCAGCCTATGTCTTGAACCACACACGGCGTATCGACAAGCGACAACCGCGCCAAAATGATAAAGGACGGCCTTGATGGCGATGATCGATCTTCTGGGCTTGGCCGCAAGCCTCAGCCTGCTCGCCGGATGGCGTCTCTATCTGTGCATTTTCGGGGCCGGATTGGCGATGCATTTTGGCCTGATTGACGCGCCTGTTCATGCAAGCGGACTGCAACTGCTGGCCAATCCCTGGGTGATGGGGGCGGCCGCCATTGGCCTGATGGCTGAATTTTGCGCCGATAAAGTCGCTTGGCTCGATTCGCTTTGGGACAGCGTCCACACCGCCATCCGCCCAATTGGTGGCGCGTTGATTGCGCTCGCCCTTGTCGACCCATCAGACACTGTTTGGCAAATCGTCGCGCTGCTTTTGGGCGGAAGTGCTGCCCTTTTTGCGCATAGCGCCAAATCTGGCACGCGCGCGATCATCAACGCCAGCCCAGAACCCTTTAGCAATATCGCCGTTTCAACCGGCGAAGATGTGGTTGTGGGAGGATTGTTGTTTCTTGTGCTGCATCAGCCCGCTCTCGCGGGGCTTGTCGCACTTGTGCTGATTGCGGGGGCGGCGCTGTTGCTGTCCGCCGCCCGGCGCATGCTCAACAGGCTCTTCACCCCGCCAAAGCGCGGTGCAGGCCTGTAACGCCCGATCAGACCCGCATCGGCATTAAAACGTACAGCGCATCTGATTTGTCATTTTCCCGAAGCAAGGTCGGTGCGGCTGCATCGGCCAAGTGCACTTCAATGCTATTGCCTTCAATCTGACCCAGAATGTCCATCAGGTAACGGGCATTAAAGCCAATTTCGAACGCGTCGGCAGAATATTCCCCCGGCACTTCTTCGGCTGCCGTGCCATTTTCAGGCGATGTGACCGACAGAGTGATCCGATCTGGCTCCAGCGCCATCTTGACCGCACGGGTCTTGTCCGATGCAATGGTCGACACGCGGTCAACCCCCGCCATAAAGCTCTTGGGGTCAATCCGCAGGATTTTGTCATTTCCAGTGGGGATGACACGGCTATAATCCGGGAATGTCCCGTCGATCAGCTTGGATGTCAGCACCGCTGTGCCGAGACCAAAGCGAATCTTCGTCGCCGACAAGGTAACTTCCACCGTGCCTTCGACTTCATCGAGCAGCTTGCGCAGCTCTGCCACGCATTTGCGGGGCACGATGATGTCCGGCATGCCTTCTGCCCCTTCCGGGCGCGGAATGGTGACGCGGGCCAGACGGTGACCATCGGTCGCCGCGGCCTTCAAGACGGGCTGGCCATCATCAGAGACGTGGAAGAAAATACCATTGAGATAATAGCGTGTTTCCTCGGTCGAAATCGCAAAGCGCGTCTTGTCGATGATCTGGCGCAAGGCCGCCGCCGGCAGTTCAAAGCGGGTCGGCAAATCACCTTCGGCAATAATCGGGAAGTCGTCACGCGGCAGCGTGTTGAGGCTATAGCGTGAACGAGCAGCCACAACCTGCATCTTGCCATCGGCCGCAGTCAACGACACCTGCGTGCCTTCCGGCAGTTTGCGCACAATATCGAACAGCGTGTGGGCAGACACCGTGGTCGCACCTGGCGTTTCCACGCTCACCGCCTCAAGCGCCTCATTGACCTGAAGATCAAGATCGGTTGCCATCAGGCGGATTGTGCCATCGGCACTGGCCTCAATCAGGACATTGGAGAGGATCGGAATCGTGTTCCGACGCTCCACGACCGATTGGACGTGCCCAAGGCTCTTCAGCAGATTTGCGCGTTCGATCGTCGCCTTCATTAAAAAAACCCCCGAAACTGGACTTTCAGCCGATTAAGAGTCGGCCTTATAGATGATGCACAGTCATGGACAAAATCAGCGGGCGCGGCAACCCCCCGCCTTTGGCTTGCGCTTTGAGAATTTTATGGGAAAAGCAGCGGCATGACACTCAAGGGCCGCATCTTCATCGCTCGCCATGGCGAAACCGTGTTCAACTTTGCCAAGCGGATGCAGGGCGACAAGCGGGACACGCCCCTGACACGCACGGGTTTTGCTCAGGCCGATGCCATGGGGGCCGCCCTTGCCAGCTGGATTGAGCCGGACACGCGCCTAAAAATGTGGTCGTCCCCCTCTGGGCGGGCCTTGCAGACTTTGGCCGTTATTGCCGAGCATATTGAGCATGATTGGCACGAGGCGCTGCATGATCCGCGCCTGTATGAAATCAATGTGGGGGATTGGGCGGGGCGCACCTATGCCGAAATCATGGACGAAATGGGCCCCATTCTCGATGAGGCGAGCAGCCTGTTCAGTGTGCGCGCGCCAAATGGCGAATGGTATGATGAAATTGCCGCCCGCCTGACCCGCTGGATCGAGGATACGTCCGATTTTGAGGGGGATCGGCTGGTGATCATGCACGGCATGTCGAGCCGCGTGCTGCGCGGCCTGCTTTGCGGCCTCCCCGTCGAGCCGCGCTGGGGCGCGCCAATTGCCCCCAGCCTGCCCCAAGGCACGATGGTCGTCATTGAAAATGGCGAGGAGCAGAGCGTGCGTGCAGGTGGCGGGAGCCACCACGCCTAATCAAGATTAGGGCTTGGCCGCCGCTTTGGGCAGCAGAAACGTGACCTTCTTCGTCGAAAAGTCGACGGAGACCCGTTCAAAACTGCGCAGCCCCTCCATACCGAGGAGCATGCTGGGCTTTTTGTCGAGGCCGAACAGCTTAAAGGGGTGGGCATCGGCAAAGGCGATGGCCGCATTGCCCATGAGCACGCCGCCAATCCGCACCCGATTTACAATTGTATAATCGCCGGGAAACCGCCGCCCCAAAACATCAATCATTTCAATTGGTGTCACAGTCGTCTTTGGATTGCGCGACAGCAAGAGCCGCCGCAACCGACTATTCCCCACGCTATTCTGGGCACCTGTATCGACAATCACCCAGACCTTTTCCCCATTCACATCGGCATCGGCGAGCACCAATTGGCCAAGCCGCGTTCGTGCGGTGACAACAATCAAATCGGCGCCATCTGGCGAGGAGGCTTCGGGCGATTCTGTGGGCTGAAGCGTCATCGTCCCCGCCTTAAAATCCATCACGATGCGTTGGCCTTTCAGGCTATCCAAGCCCAACAGACCATCTGCACCAAGATATTGACGCGGCAAGGCGGCCAATTTCAGATGCTTTGTCGTGCGATTGGACATTTGCAATTGGTCAACTTTGACCATCCTGACCTGACCCGCGCCGCCCATTGCGTGAAGGCGGCTGGTGCCCGCTTGTGGAAGGGCCAATTGATCCGCAGTCTCGCGTGAAATCACGGTTCTGTCCGCGCCTGTATCGATGACGAAATGAAAGGGTCCTTGGCCGTTGACCATCACCGGCACGGTCATCCGAAAAGCCGCATCTGCTCCAGAGGAAATAATCGCTTCCTCTTGTGTCGGCGCAGATGTTTGCAGCCCGGCATCACCC
>CAMAQU010000085.1 GCA_945860425.1 Sphingomonas paucimobilis | reverse complement strand
CCATCGCCATCAGCACGAGGGAGAGCGTGTCTTCATGCATGGTTTTATCGGGTTGGCCTTGGCCGATTTCGTCGATCAATTCATGAATGGCATCGACCACAGGGTTGAGCGCATTTTCATTGCCTGACAAAATCATCCATGTCGCCAATTGTCCTGCGCCTTGCTTGTCAAAAACATCGAACACCATGTTCACGACCCGCGCCGGATTTGGCCCTTCTCCCTCTTCGCCTGTCTTGAGCAGAATCTCTGCGATGGAATCGCACACGGTTCCGGCCAAATGGGCGGCCAGCGCCATTTGCAGCCCGGCAGCAGAACCAAAATGGTGGAGCAGATTTGCATGGGTGCGGCCCATGCGCGCCGCGACAGCCTTTAGGGTCACCGCCTGCGGCCCGGCTTCGATCAGAATTGCGCTGGCCGCCTCCAGCGCGCTTGCGCGGCTTTCTTCTGGGGAGAGGCGACGACGTTCTATTGACATCTTTGTTAGTAATCCTTAATTTTAGGGTTTCAAACTGGAGATTCGCGTATGTCCGCCGCCACCTTGAAGACGCCCCTTGATCTGACCATCACGCCGCGTGATCGCCGCTTTGGCCGCAACGCGCCTCAGGCCCGTTGGTGGATGGGCGGCGATCCGATTGCAACGGCTTTTTACAATGCGCTCTCTATCACCTTTCCCAAAGGAGAGGCGTTTTTCATCGAAAGCGTCAAGGCATTTCGCGAAGGCGCGCCGGAAAAGCTGGAGCGGGAGATTAAGGCTTTTGTCGTTCAGGAAGTGATTCACTCGCGGGAGCACGTTTCCTTTAACAAGCGCATTGCCGATGCAGGCTATGATCTGACCATCCTTGAGCGGAAAGTGACCGAATCGTTGGAACTGACCAAGGGCCGCCCGCAGATACTCAATTTGTGCGTCACCATGGCGTTGGAACATTATACCGCGATCCTTGCCGCGCAGTTCCTCACCGATGCGACGACCTTTAAGGGCGCGGATGAAGAGCAGGCGAACCTTTGGAAATGGCACGCGATTGAAGAAATTGAGCATAAGGGTGTGGCCTATGACACCTGGCTTCACGCCACGCGCGATTGGACCCGGTTCAAGCGGTGGAAGGTCAAGAGCATCATGATGCTGCTCGTCACCAAAAATTTCTGGTCGAATCGTTTTGATGGGATGCTTGAACTCTTGGCCCAGGATGGGATTACGGGATGGCAGGCAAAGGCCCGCATTTTCTGGTATATGCTGGGCAACCCCGGTCCGATGCGCCGCCTGCTCAAGCCTTGGGCGGCGTTTTTCCTGCCCGGTTTTCACCCATGGAACCATGACGACCGCAATCTGATTGCCTTGGTTGATAGTGAATATGAGGATGCCCGCTTGCCGGGGGGCCAGGTTCTGGCCTGACGGGCTGGATTCAGGCACTCTATTGGCTTGGGCTTGCCCTTGGCCGGGCGGACGTTAGAAGCCTGAACATGGACAGAATTCTTATCCGCGGCGGTAACCGCCTCAATGGCCGCATTCCAATCTCAGGCGCGAAGAACTCCGCGCTGACTTTGCTGCCGTGCGCGCTGCTGACTGATGAACCGCTGACGTTGCGCAATTTGCCCCGCTTGGCCGATGTCGACAGCTTTGGACATTTGCTCAACCAGCTTGGCTGCTCAACGATGATCGAAGGCGCGCGGCCAGAGGATTTTGGCCGCGTCATGACCTTACGGGCCGGCAAAGTCACCGCGACCATGGCGCCTTATGATATTGTCCGCAAAATGCGGGCCTCCATTCTTGTCTTGGGGCCATTGCTCGCACGGGCAGGGGAAGCGACAGTCTCGCTTCCCGGCGGCTGTGCCATTGGGAACCGCCCGATTGATTTGCACTTAAAGGCCCTGGAAGCCTTTGGTGCCGAAATTGAGACAAAGGCGGGTTATGTGACAGCGCGCGCCAAAAATGGGCGGCTTCCCGGCGGCACAATCGTGTTTCCGGTTGTCTCTGTCGGCGCGACGGAAAATGCGCTGATGGCCGCTGTCCGCTCCAAGGGCACATGCATTCTCGAAAATGCAGCGCGAGAGCCAGAAATTGTCGATCTATGCCGTCTGCTCGTCGCCATGGGCGCGCATATCGACGGCATTGGGACCGAAAAGCTGGTGGTCGAGGGCGTGGAGCGCCTCCACGGGGCAACCTATGCCGTGATGCCTGATCGCATTGAAGCGGGCAGCTATGCCTGCGCCGTCGGTCTAGCAGGCGGTAAAGTGGATCTGGATGGGGCATGCGCCGATGATATGCACGCCACCCTTGCTGCGCTGCGCGAAGCGGGCGTAGACATTACAGAGCGCCAAGGCGGCATCACCGTGTCGTCGGATGGAAAGCTCAATCCCTTAACACTTTCAACCGCGCCATTCCCCGGCTTTGCAACCGATATGCAGGCCCAGTTCATGGCGATGTTGCTGTGTGCCAATGGCGCGAGCGTGCTGACCGAAACCATTTTTGAAAACCGCTATATGCATGTGCCCGAATTGGCCCGCATGGGCGCGGACATTCAGGTGAAGGGCCGGACGGCTGTTGTCCGCGGTGTTCAGCGGCTCGTCGGCGCTCCTGTCATGGCAACGGATCTGCGTGCGTCGATGAGCCTTGTTATCGCAGGGCTGGTGGCCGATGGCGAAACGCAGGTTGCCCGTGTCTACCATCTGGATCGCGGCTATGAGCGGCTTGAAGAGAAATTCGCGGCAGTCGGCGCAGATGTTGAGCGCGTCAGCGACGGTTAGAGCCAGACGTCAAGCGCGTGGATGACAAGGCCAACAAGCCCGCCCACCAATGTGCCATTGATGCGGATATACTGCAGATCCCGACCGACGGCGCTTTCGACGCGTTCGGTCACTTTTCCGGCGTCCCAGCCGCGGATGGTTTCTGACACAAGCTTTACAATACCATCGCCATAGCTGGCGGCGGCCCCGACAGCTGCACGCCTGGCAAAACGGTTGATCGACCGCCGCAAGCCCTCCTCATTTTGCACGGTTTCGCCCAAATGGCGCAGCGCCTCTCCCAGACGGCCGGCCATCGCCCGATCCGGATCTCGCGCGGCGCGGAGCAAGGCCGATCGGCCCTGCTGCCACAGGCTATCTATCCAGCTTTGCATGGCCGGATTATCGACCAGATTATCTTTGGTTGCATTGACGCGTCGTTGCATTGCTGCATCGCTTTGCAGATCTTGGGCGAGATCCAGAAGCATGTCGTCAATCTTCAGGCGAATGGGATGGTCGGGGTCATCCGCCATGTCGAAGGCAAGCTTGTTCAGCCCCGTAATGACGGCATTGGCCACATTTTCATCAAGCCCAGTCCAGCGCAATATGCGGCCAGCACGGTCATGAACCATCTGCCGAATAATCTCTTCATTCGATGCGATGATCAGGCTGGCGCGGTTGATAATGCCATCGAGCAAGGGTTTATGGCGGCCTTCGCGCATCGCCGCCGTCAATGTCTGGCCAAGCAGCGGGGCGACATCCAGCCGATGCAGGCGATCCACCAGCGCAGATTTCGCAGCGCCGCCTAGCCGGTCATCATCCAGGCTTTCCAGAATATCTGCGAGTAAGCGCGAGGCTCCATCCCTCAATCGGCCCGTTCCGTCTCTGTCCGGGTTGGCCAGGAACCGACCAATGGCTCCCGCAATATCCACTTGACGCATCCGGCGCGCCACCACGGCGGGGGTCAGGAAATTGGTCTTTAGAAAGGTTGCAAGCGCCTCCCCAATCCGGTCCTTATTGCGCGGGATGATCGCTGTATGGGGAATGGGTAGCCCCATCGGGTGACGAAATAAGGCAGTGACGGCAAACCAATCCGCAAGGCCGCCCACCATCGCGGCTTCGGCAAAGGCCTGAATAAAGCCAATAGCGGGGTGAACAGGCCCAATGATGCGGGTGGCGATATAGATTAGCCCCATCACAACCAGCATGCCCGTTGCCATGCGCTTCATGCGGCGGACGTCATCTGCCGCCGCCGAAAAAAGCCCAACGGCGGGCAGGTGGAGAAGTTTGTTGGGCGGGCGGCCTATGGCGTCACTCGGCCGGTTCAGCCGCGGCACCGCGCCGGAACAGCCGCGCCTTGATCTGCGCGATCATATTGGCGGGCAAGAGGCGGGGTGCGTGAAGCGATGCTTCTTCATTTCCGCCTGTGGTCAAATGGTGGCGCAGCCAGGGGCCGAGCCGCCCTTCAAGGCCAACCGCGAGACTGAAGCTCGCCGGCACAATCAGCAGCGTGAGGAACGTCGACACGATCAGGCCGCCAATCACAGTGACACCCATGGGCTGGGCAAAGGCACCATCCCCGGTCAAAGCGAGCGCCGTCGGAACCATGCCGGCGACCATCGCCACTGTTGTCATCACAATTGGTTGTGCACGCTTGTGCCCTGCGTCCATGATTGCCTCAAATTTGGGAACCCCTTTGTCCATCTCTTCCAAGGCGAAGTCGATCAGAAGGATGGAGTTCTTAGCCACAATGCCGAACAGCATCAGAATGCCGATCAGTACAGGCATGGAAATGGCGAACCCGACCATTTTGAGAGCAATCAAGCCGCCAAGCGGCGCCAGCAGGAGTGATCCCATATTGACGAGCGGCGGGACGAAGCGGCGGTAAAGAAGGACCAGCAAAGCAAAGACCAAAGCGATGCCCGTAATACAGGCTATCATGAAATTGGTCACCATCTCTTGCTGCCAGCGAGCATCCCCGAGGGTCAGCTTGGATACACCCTGAGGCAGGCTCTTCATGACAGGCAAGGCGTCAATCGCGGCCATGGCTTCACTGTTCACATAAGGTTTGCCAGTTTTTGGGTTCACAGCGAAATCAGCGCCGATGGAGATGCGACGATTTTGATTGGAGCGCTGGATTGTCGTCGGACCGGCCCCAAAAGAAATTTCCGCCACCGTCTTGAGCGGCACCGATCCGCCCGATGAAGTTGGCACGGGCAGATTTTCCAGCGTTGACAGCGTTCGGCGTGAGTCTTCTGATAGCGATACACGGATGGGAACCTGACGGTCTGACAGCGAGAATTTGGCGCTGTTTTGATCAATATCGCCCAATGTTGCGATGCGGATTGTTTGGGATAAGGCCGCCGTCGTCACGCCCATGCTGGCGGCCAAGTCGGCGCGCGGTTTGATCGTGATTTCGGGACGCAGCATGTCGCCGCCAATGCGCGGGGCAACAATTTCTTTCACGCCGCGCATCTGGTCGGCCAATTGCTGTGCGGTTGCCGCAAGCGCGTCAGGATCACTGCCGCCGAGCGTAATCGTGACGTCACGACCTGAAAAACCGCCTGTTTGCGACTGGAAGGTTACCCGGGCATCTGGAATTTCGGCAAAGCGTTTGCCCCAAGTCTTTTGAAACTCGTCGGAAGTAATGTCTCTCTCGGGAGAGAGGCGCAGATAAATGGTGGCTCGGCCGGGGTCTATATCTGCAAAGGCTGCCATGACTTCAGGAGCTTCTTTGCTCAATTGGGTTTGGACGCGTTCAACAAGATCGGTGGTTTGCTTAAGTGTCGTGCCCGGCACCATTTCGATCCGAACCTGCGAATAATCAAAATCCATTGTGGGCTGGAACTGAAATGGCAACATGAAGACCATGCCGATGGTTGCAACCATGGACAGGGCGCCTGCGCCAATCACATAGCGGCGATTGCCCAATGTCCATTTGAGAATGTCCATATACCAATCCATCACCTTGCCCTCGCCATGCTTTTCTTCGCCATGGGCTTTCAAGAAATAGGCGGAAATCATGGGGGTGATCATGCGGGCTACAGCTAGGCTGAGCATGACAGCGGCGACGACGGTGAATCCGAAATTCTTAAAAAACTGGCCGGAGACGCCCGGCATCATGCCGACAGGCAGGAAGACAGCGACGATGGAGAATGTGGTTGCAACCACCGCCAGACCGATTTCATCGGCGGCTTCAATCGCTGCCTGATAAGCGGATTTGCCCATCCGCATATGGCGCACGATATTCTCGATTTCGACGATGGCATCATCGACCAGAACGCCCGCCACAAGGCTGAGCGCGAGCATGGAAATTTGGTTCAGGCTGAAGCCCAAAAGCTCCATAAACCAGAAGGTTGGGATCGCAGACAAAGGAATTGCGATGGCAGAAATGATCGTTGCCCGCCGATCTCTGAGGAAAAGCCAGACGACCAGAACGGCCAAAATGGCGCCTTCAATCATTGCCGCAAGCGAAGATTCATACTGCGCCTTGGTATAGTCGACCGAGGTGTAGAGCTCGGTAAAGTGGATTTTTGGATTTTCTTTTTGGATCTTGCGGAGCTCTACCCAGACAGCATCATAGACCTTGACGTCGGACGCGCCCTTGGCGCGCTGAACTGAAAAGCTGAGGACCTGTCGACCATTCATGGTCGAAAGCGAGCGCTGCTCCCCATAAAGATCGCGGACTTCGGCAATGGACGAGAGTTTGACAAAGCGGCCGCCGCCCAGTGCAATATTCGTGTCGCCCAGCTGAAAGGCGTTGCGGGCATTGCCCAGCACGCGAACGGATTGTTCTGCGCCTGCAATTTCTGTCCGCCCGCCTGCGGCATTCACATTCGTCTGACGCAGCTGATTATTCACCTGTGCGGCGGTAATGCCGAGCGCCTGCATCTTTGCCGGATCGAGAATGACGCGGATTTCGCGGTTCACCCCGCCTTCACGGTTAACAGCGGCCGCTCCCGGAACCCCTTGAAGCCGCTTCACGACAACATCATCCACATACCAGCTGAGCTGTTCCAGCGACATGTCGACGGCTTCTGCGGAAATATAGGCAATGGGCTCACCCGTCGTGTCGACGCGGTTCACTTGCGGCTCAAGAATGCCATCGGGAAGGTCGCTGCGCACCTTGGTCAGCGCATCGCGAATATCATTCACGCCGCGGTCAACATCCGTACCCAGCTGAAACTGGACGAATGTCATCGACATGCCTTCGCGCACGGTTGAGTTAATCTCATCCACACCATTAATGGCGCGCAAAGATGGCTCAACAATTTGGGTGACCTGTTTTTCCAGTTCCGTTGGTGCAGCGCCGGGCTGG
>CAMAQU010000084.1 GCA_945860425.1 Sphingomonas paucimobilis | reverse complement strand
GAGGTTTGAAAGATATTGAGATGACCTTTTCCTCCCTCCTTATTGCCAATCGCGGGGAAATTGCCTGTAGGATCATCCGCACGGCGCGTGACATGGGTCTGCGGACGATTGCGGTCTGTTCCGATGCGGACAAAAACGCGCTGCATGTGCGCGACGCGGACATGGCCATGAATATCGGCCCGTCGCCCGCGCGTGAAAGCTATTTGGATGGCGCGCGGATCATTGCCGCTGCACAGGCATCGGGCGCAGAGGCCATTCACCCCGGCTATGGGTTTCTGTCAGAAAATGCAGACTTTGCCGAAGCTGTGATTGCAGCCGGGCTGGTTTGGGTCGGGCCAAGTCCGCACAGCATCCGCGCTATGGGCCTGAAAGATGCCGCCAAGAAGCTGATGGCCGAAGCGGGCGTTCCGGTAACACCGGGCTATCTGGGCGATGACCAATCCCCAAAAAGGTTGGCGCAAGAGGCGGATAAAATTGGCTATCCCGTCCTCATCAAGGCCGTCGCGGGCGGCGGTGGCAAAGGCATGCGCCGTGTGGATCGGGCGGAGGATTTTGCCGAAGCTCTGGCCTCTTGCCAGCGAGAAGCCGCCGCCTCTTTTGGGGAAGACCGCGTCCTTATCGAAAAATATATCGCCCGCCCGCGCCATATTGAGGTGCAGGTGTTTGGCGATACGCATGGCAATATCGTCCATTTATTTGAGCGGGACTGTTCGCTCCAGCGCCGTCACCAAAAGGTGATTGAAGAAGCGCCAGCCCCCGGCATGGACGACGCGACGCGACAGGCCTTATGCGATACCGCCGTTCGCGCCGCTCAAGCCGTTGATTATGTGGGTGCAGGCACAATTGAATTTATCGCCGATGCCTCAGAAGGCCTGCGCGCGGACCGCATCTGGTTCATGGAGATGAACACACGTCTTCAGGTTGAGCATCCGGTGACAGAAGAAGTCACAGGCGTCGATCTGGTCGAATGGCAGCTGCGCGTGGCCACAGGAGAGCCCCTGCCCCTGCTCCAGCATGAAATCACGCTCAACGGCTGGGCCATGGAAGCCCGCCTTTACGCCGAAGACCCAACGCGGGGCTTTTTGCCAAGCACAGGTAAGCTGGAGCTATTCCAAACGGGCTATGGCGGGCGGATCGACAGCGGCGTTGAAGAAGGTGGTGAGATTAGCCCCTATTACGACCCGATGATCGCCAAGCTGATCGCCCGGGGCGATGATCGGGAGGAAGCACGCACCCAATTGGCCGACATGGTGGAGGAAACCGCCGTCTGGCCCGTCAAAACCAATGCCCCCTTCCTCTACCGCGCGCTGAGCCATCCTGCCTTTGCTGAAGGCGATGTGGATACTGGCCTGATCGAGCGTGAGACGGACAGCTTAACTGCTGCCCCGCAGCCCTCGGTAAGCGCCCTCACACGCGCCGCTATGGCGATGGTGCCTCAGTCACTTCAGGCGGGCTTTCGTCTCAATGCGCCAGACAAGAGGAGCGCGTCCTTCCTAATCGATGGAGAGCGGGTCGAGGCGCACTTGCATGGTCCCGGCGAGACCAACCCAGCGCGGCAAATGCTTGTGGCCGAAAATGGGGCCGTCTGGCGGCTGGAGCCTTGGCGGGAAGATGGAAAGGCTGGCGGCGCGAGCGGCAATGGATCCATTCTCTCCCCCATGCCGGGCCGGATCCTCTCCGTTGAGGTTGCGGCAGGCGACCGCGTCACCCGTGGGCAAAAGCTGCTGACGCTCGAAGCCATGAAGATGGAGCACAGCCTGATTGCGCCTTTTGACGGGATCTTGGCTGAACTCCACGCTGTTGCTGGCGCGCAGGTTCAGGTTGATGCCCTTTTGGCCAAGGTTCTGGGGGACTAAGCCGCCAGATCTTCGGCCGATAGGTCATACAGCCCTTCGGCCCCCGCCGTCACAGACCCAGCCAAGCCCAGCGCCTCCCCAACAAGATGGGTGAGATAATAGTGCGCCGTCACTTGCTTTTGCTTCAGGAAGGCCGGATCACCTTCCCCCTTGGCAAGCAAAGCCGTCGCAATGCGGGCCTGCCGCTCCATCAACCACCCACAGGTCATGACAGACACCATCGTGAGATAGGGATAGCTGGCAGCCAGTCGATCATCGACATCCACCTCCAGCAAATGGGCGGTCAATTTTTCGACAAGATGGGTCAGCGCGATCAACCGCGCATCCTCTGCCTCGGCCCGCACATCAGCGATGAGGGTTGCCATGCCAGCGCCGCCATCCCCCGTTAGCTTGCGGCCAACCAGATCGGCTGCCTGAATGCCATTTGTGCCTTCATAAATCGGCGCAATGCGGGCATCGCGATAATGCTGAGCTGCCCCCGTTTCCTCCACAAAGCCCATGCCGCCGTGGATTTGGATGCCAATGCTCGCCACTTCGCAGCCAATATCGGTGCCATAGGCCTTGGCAAGCGGTGTGAGCAGATCGACGCGGGTGCGCGCCCCCTCTTCGCCCAAACGGGCGCGATCGACATTGCTTGCCGCCAGATAGAGCAAGGCCCGCGCGCCCTGTGTCAGCGCCTTCATGCGCAACAACATCCGGCGAACATCGGGGTGCTCAATGATCGGAACCGGGTTGCCCCCACTATTGGGACGCGCGGATTGAACGCGATCCCGCGCGTAGCCCAGCGCCTGCTGCGTGGACCGTTCGGCAATCTGGACACCCTGAAGGCCAACGTTGAGACGGGCATTGTTCATCATCGTGAACATAGCCCGCATGCCGCCCATTTCAGGGCCGATCAGCCAACCATGGCAATCATCATGATCGCCATAAGACATGACGCATGTGGGGGAGCTGTGAATGCCCAGCTTATGCTCGATCGAGACGCAGCGCACATCATTGCGTGACCCATCTGGCCGAATTTTAGGCACAAGAAACAGCGAAATCCCCTTGGTCCCCGGAGGGGCGCCGGGCGTCCGTGCGAGCACAAGATGCACGATGTTCTCGGCCAAATCATGCTCACCAAAGGTGATGTAGATTTTCGTGCCTTTGATCCGATAGCTGCCATCTGCGGCTGGCTCTGCCATGCTCCGCAGCGCCCCGACATCGGACCCCGCCTGAGGCTCGGTCAGGTTCATCGTGCCAGACCATTCCCCGGTGATCAGCTTGGGAAGATACATGGCCTGTTGTTCCGGGCTGCCATGGGCAGCAATCGCCTCAATCGCGCCGGATGTGAGGATCGGGCACAGGCCAAAGCCCATATTCGCGCTGCCCAAATCTTCGAGCACCACAAACCCAAGGGCAAAGGGAAGCCCCTGCCCGCCAAATTCCGGCGGACAATCAATTGTGCCCCAACCACCCTCAACATAGGCCTTATAAGCCTCTTTAAAGCCCGGTGGCATGGTCACGCTGCCATCCGACCATTTGGGGTTGGACGTATCCCCCACCCGATTGGTCGGTGCCCACTCGCCTGCTGCCAGCGCGCCTGCGCCGTCGAGGATGGCATCAACCATATCGGACGATGCGGCCTCAAACGCAGGATGCGCGGCCAGTTCATCAATCTTAGTGACATGATCCAGCACGAAACGCTGTTCGGCAATGGGCGGGGTATAGCTCATGCAGTCCTCTTGCGGTTGCAACCTGTGTTCATGCGCTATAGCGATGCCGGTGATGGACACAAACCCCGCCTTTCGGACAGAAACGCGCCCTTACGGAAAGGCGGCAATCACAGATGCTGCCCGCCTGGATCAGGCGGGGCACTGCCTCGCTGTGCCCACCGAAACCGTCTACGGACTCGCCGCAGACGCAACCAATGGCAATGCTGTTGCCCGCATCTACGCGGCAAAGGGCCGGCCCAGCTTCAACCCACTCATCGTTCATGTGGCCAATCTGGAGGCAGCAGAGCAGATTGCCCTGTTCAGCGAGACAGCCCGCGCGCTTGCCAAGGCCTATTGGCCGGGCGCTCTGACGCTTGTCCTGCCTTTGCGTCCGAACAGCGGGATTGCCAGCCTTGTCACGGCGGGGCTTTCAACTGTTGCAATCCGATGCCCGGCCCATCCGGCCATACAAGATCTTTTGCACGAAAGCGGCCGTCCTTTGGCAGCGCCCAGCGCCAACGCCAGCGGCAGCATCAGCCCGACAAAGGCAGACCATGTCGCGCGCACGCTCTCAGGCCGCATTCCGATGATCATCGATGCTGGCCCAACGGTACATGGCCTTGAGTCAACTATCGTCGCGGTTGATGGCGATAATGTGCGCCTCTTGCGACCCGGCCCAATTGATCTGGCGCTGGCACTGGAGGCACCAAACGCCATTGAGGCCCCCGGCCAGTTGGAAAGCCATTATGCGCCCACCAAGCCTTTGCGGCTCAATGCAACATCGGCGCAAGCGGATGAATGGTTGATCGGCTTTGGCGATATGGCGTGTAATGCCAATCTCAGCCCCAGTGGCAATCTGATTGAAGCAGCCGCCAAACTATTCGATTTATTACATGCCGCAGATGAAAACCCTCGGCCGCGCATTGCCATTGCGCCGGTGCCATTTGGCGGGCTTGGCGATGCGATTAATGATCGGTTGAAACGCGCCGCCGCCTGAGTCCCTTGCAAGTGCGGGAAAAACGGCCTATGTCGTGTTGCAGCGCAGCAAGGTCGATGCCTTGCGGATCCCCATGGCCAGCGTGATTGTTCGCAAAGAATGCGGATCAGGCCGGGTTCCAGTCGCACCTTCCAAGGCTTCCCTTGTCACGCGGGTTGTCAGTTTTGACCCCGCTCGCGCGCGCCCTTTTGGCCCGCCCGCGCTTTATGTTTGAAAGTTATTTATGACTCATTTTTCCGACCTTGGCCTTGCCAAGCCGCTGCTCAGTGCGTTGCTCTCAAAGGGCTATGAAACACCGACCCCGATCCAGCTTCAGGCGATCCCGCCACTGCTGGAAGGTAAGGATTTGTGCGGCATCGCGCAGACCGGAACCGGCAAAACGGCCGCCTTTGCGTTGCCGTCCCTCCAACATTTGATGCACAACCCAAAGGCGCGCGCCCCGCTCACCTGCCGGATGCTCGTCCTGTCGCCCACCCGTGAATTGGCAGCGCAGATTGCCCAATCGTTCCGGGATTACGGCCGTCAGCTCCAATTGCGCATTGAAACCGTCTTCGGCGGCGTTCCGATTAATCGCCAGATCAAGGCACTTAGCCCCGGTATCGACGTTCTTGTCGCAACACCGGGCCGCTTGCTTGATTTGATTGATCAGCGCGCCTTGTCGCTGCGCAATGTTGAGATTTTCGTCCTCGACGAAGCAGACCAGATGCTCGACCTTGGCTTCATTCATGCGCTGAAGCGGATCGACAAGATGCTCCCGAAAGAGCGCCAGTCGCTCTTCTTCTCGGCCACTATGCCGGAAACCATTGCCGAACTGGGCGACCGCTTCCTGACCAACCCTGTTCGCGTGTCCGTCACGCCGGAATCGACCACGGCAGAACGCGTCAGCCAATATGTGACCTTCGTCACCCAGCGCGAAAAACAGGCGCTGCTAACCATCCGCCTGCGCGAAGAAGACATTGATCGCGCTTTGGTGTTCACACGCACAAAACATGGTGCGGACAAGGTCGTGAAGAATTTGCAGGCGTCGAATATCCCCTGTGCCGCCATTCATGGCAATAAGAGCCAGGCGCAGCGCACCTTGGCGCTGCAAGCCTTCCGCAAGGGTGAAATCCGCATTCTGATCGCCACCGATATTGCCGCACGCGGCATCGATGTGTCGGGCGTCAGCCATGTGTTCAATTTTGAACTGCCCAATGTGCCAGAACAATATGTCCACCGCATTGGCCGCACCGCGCGCGCCGGACGCGATGGCATTGCGATCAGCTTTGTGGATGGGGAAGAACGCGGCTGGTTGCGCCAGATTGAGCGCCTCACCCGCGTTCAGCTTCAGCCCGTGCCTTTGCCCGAAGATTTCGCCGCAGAAGTGGCACGCATGCCGCAGCCTAAGCAAGCACCGGCAACGGCGCAGCGTCGTCATGAAGACGCACGGCGTGGCGGCGACAATGCCAATGGCCCCAATGCCAAGCGTCGCCATTTCGGCAACCGCAAACCCGGCGGCGTGGGTGCTCATAAGGGCGCGATCCGGAAAACCGGAAGCCGCTAAGAGAATTGGCGGCTCTGGCCCTCCCCCAACCCCTCCCGCTTGCGGGAGGGGCGCGAGGGTTAACGGCGCAGCCCGTTTAGCCGCAGAGGGGTGGGTTAAACCGCCGTCCTCAGTCGATCTGCAAACCGCTTTTTCAGCTTGGCAAGCTTTGGAGGGATGACCGCAAGGCAATATCCATTGCTCTGCCCTTCCCCATCCCAATAGCGTTGGTGATAATCCTCCGCCGGATACCAATGGGCGAGCTTTTCGAGCTTTGTGACAATCGGGGCCGGCCAATCCGCCGCGGCCCGCTGCATCCCGGCAATGGCTTCTGCCTCTTGGCCTGCATCATGCGGGAAAATGGCGGAGCGATATTGCGTCCCAATGTCATTACCCTGACGGTTAAGCTGGGTCGGATCGTGCGTTGCAAAAAACACATCGAGCAAATCCCCATAGGAAATGCGCGCCGGATCAAACCAGATGCGCAGCGCCTCAGCATGGCCGGTATCGCCACCGCACACCAATTTGTAGGTTGGATCAGGGACATGGCCGCCAATATAGCCGCTCTCAATCCGCTCCACGCCATCCAGCTGCTGGAACACAGCCTCCACGCACCAGAAACAGCCCCCGGCCAGCGTCGCAATCTCTGTCATCGACCAATCTCCTCGTTCAACGCCACAGATAGGGCGCAGATCCGATCAAGGAAAGATGGTCAAAAGAGGATTGGCTGGGGCGGCAGGATTCGAACCTACGAATGCCGGTACCAAAAACCGGTGCCTTACCACTTGGCGACGCCCCAACTTATGCGTGGGCCGTTCCTATAGCGGCCCTATCTCGGAAGGCAATCGGTCAATCGAGCCGCATGACCCAATTATGGGGGTCGGTGGCCGCCCCACGCTGAATGCTGACCAATTTTTCCTTCAAACGCTGCGTCACCTGCCCCGGCCCGCCTGCCCCAACGGTGAAGCTGCCAGAGGGAGAGGACACTTTGCCAATCGGCGTCACAA
>CAMAQU010000083.1 GCA_945860425.1 Sphingomonas paucimobilis | reverse complement strand
GGAAGGAAAGCTTCTGGGCAGTATCCAAGCATGGCCTGCGCGCGTTCATGATGCGGACGGGTCTGATCCCATCATCTTGGTCGGCCCCGTTGCCGTCACACCACAAGCGCAGGGACGCGGCATTGGCAAGATGCTGATGGCGCGCCTGTTGGAAACAGCAGATGCCGGGGCCGCAGATGCGATGGTGATGATTGGCGACCCCGATTATTATGGGCGCTTCTTCGGATTTCACGCAGATTCCACGTCGGGATGGGACGTCGCAGGCCCAGTTGAACGCCATCGTCTGCTCGCCAGAATTCGCCGTCCAGGCGGCATTCGGGCCCTGGGTCAGCTGGGCCCTGACCCAAGCTTTGCAACTGGCGTCGTCGCGGCCTAGAGACGGGGCATGCCTATGCCCGAACTCCCGTCTGACCTGTCCCGGCTCTCGCTGGCCGACATTGCCCAACTTGCCGCAGACCAGCGTTTGCCGCCGGTGGACCAATGGTCGCCGACAAAATTCGGCCATAGCGAGATGCGGATTGCCCGCGATGCCAGCTGGTATCACCAAGGCGATCCGATCCGCCGGGAAACGATGGTGCGGCTCTTCTCCACCATCCTGCGGCGCGACGCGGATGGGCGGCATTATCTCGTCACACCGGTCGAAAAGCTAGAAATTGATGTCGATGATACGCCGTTTCTCGCGGTCGAACTCAAAAGCGAGGGCGAAGGCGACACCCGCACGCTGGCCTTTCGGTTGAATACAGGTGACTTGATTCTTGCGGGCCCCGATCATCCGCTGCGCCTGACCGAATTAGATGGGGAATTGATCCCCGTGCTGGCAGTGCGCGGCGGGATGGAGGCGCGCCTTGCCCGCCCGGTTTACTACGCCATGGCCGATTGGGCCATTGCCGAAGCGCATGACCCAATCGGGTTATGGAGTGGCGGCGTGTTTTTTCCGTTGGCTGGCCAATGAGATTATCTGCCCGTCTGCGACAGGCGCTGGCAGCTGGCCATGCGCGTGATCTATCGCTGCTCGAAGGCGATGATCATCATGACGCACACACAACACACAGCGTCGACGCAGCGGTGCTCGTTGCCATTACCGACCGGGCACACCCCGGCGTGATCCTGACGCAACGTCCTGAAACAATGCGCAAGCACGCAGGCCAAGTGGCCTTCCCCGGTGGGCGCGTCGATCCGGAAGATGCCGACCTAGTCATGGCAGCTTTGCGGGAAGCCGAGGAAGAAGTCGCCCTAGCGCGCCAGCATGTTGATCTGATCGGGCTGACCGACACTTATCGCACCATTACCGGCTATTGCGTGACGCCCGTCCTGGGCGTCATTCCGCCAGACCTTCCCCTTGTCGCCAATGCCGATGAAGTAGCGGCGATTTTTGAAGCCCCTCTGGACTTCCTGATGGATCCAGCCAATCACCGCAAAACGACGGTGGATTGGAATGGCCGTGCCCGGACTTATTATGAAATGCATTGGGATGGCCGACGGATATGGGGGGCAACCGCAGCCATGATCGTCAATTTGTCAAAGCGACTTGCATGACCCAGATGACCCTGCCTGATGCGCCCGGCCTTGCCGCCGTGATTGCCGCGCTGGACGGAAATGTTCGGCTGGTTGGCGGTGTTGTGCGCGACACGCTGGCGGGCCTGCCAACCAAAGATATTGATCTGGCAACATCCATTGCCCCTGATCAGGTGATGCTGATGCTGAACGCCGCAGGTCTAAAGGCTGTGCCAACCGGGCTGGCGCACGGAACGGTGACCGCCATTGCCGAGGGGCAGGCCTTTGAAATCACGACGCTGCGCCATGATCTCTCAACCGATGGGCGCCACGCCATTGTCGCCTTTACCGATGATTGGCGGGACGATGCCGCGCGGCGGGACTTCACAATCAACGCGCTCTATGCCGACCCCAAGACCGGCGAGATTTTTGATTATTTCGGCGGGCTGGAAGATTTAGCGGCCCATTGTGTGCGCTTCATCGGAGACCCGACACAGCGCATTGCCGAAGACCATTTACGGATTTTGCGCTTTTTCCGGTTCCATGCCCGCTTTGGCGGGGCGACGCCCGAGGCCGCCAGCCTCGCGGCCTGCCGCGCGCGCGCCAATGATCTAATGGCCCTGTCGCGCGAGCGAATTGCGATGGAGTTGCTCGCCATTCTTGCCCTGCCCGATCCCTCGGCTGTTCTTGAACTGATGATCGCTAACGGGATTTTCGCACCCGTTCTGCCCGAAATTACGGAGCATCGTGCGCTGAGTCAGCTTGTCGCGTGTGAGGTGAAGGCCTCCATCTCGCCTGAACCGATCCGGCGGCTGTCATCACTTTTGGCCGCCGATCCGGCCTTGGCGGAAGACATTGCCAATCGCCTGAAACTGTCCAATGCGCAGCGCAAGCGGATGGTATTGGTCGCAGGCCGGACGCAAGAAGATGCGGATCATCCCCGCGCCCTTGCCTATCAATTGGGGCTGGAGGTTGCGCAAGATCGTCTGCTTTTGGGTAAAGGCGATTTGGCGGCGCTGAGTGGATGGACACCGCCCCGCTTTCCTTTAAGCGGCGGTGCGATTGTCGCGCGGGGTGTTCAGGCCGGGCCGGATGTCGCCCGCATCCTGCAAGCCGTTGAGCGCCAATGGGTCGAAGAAGGCTTTCCAGATCAAGGCCGCGCCGAGGCGATTGCCGACCAACTCACCCAGATCGGCTAAGCTCAGCCGAAACGATTATCGCGGGGGAAGCCTAAAGGCGGCATCCGGCCCGCCGCCCCGCGCGCCGCGCGCCAAGGCGTCAAATCCGCCTCTGTCCGCGTCCGCCCGGTGTCCCCACCCATGGCCCAGCTTAGGCCCTCTTCCAAGCGGAAGGTCGTCGCGTCCGACAGGCCACCATCCTTATATTTTTGCAGCGTCACACCCTGGCCACGCCCCATTTCCGGCAATTCATTGAGCGGGAAGACAACCAGTTTTCGGTTTTCACCGACGGCCGCGACATAATCATCATGGGCCGCAATCACGCGCACAACGGCGAGCGTTGCCCCGGTGCGTAGGTTCACAACCTGACGCCCCTTTCGCGTTTCGGCGATGACGTCCGCCGTTTTGGCGACAAAGCCCTTTCCGTCCGACGCGGCGAGCAAAATGCGCTCGTCCATGCGCGCCGGGAAGATATTGACGATGCCCGTGCCATCGGGAAGATCGATCATCAGGCGCACCGGCTCCCCAAAACCGCGCCCGCCCGGCAACTTGTCTCCGCCCAAGGTGAAGAAACGTCCGTCTTCGGCAACCAGCAGAATTTTATCCGTCGTCTGCGCATGGAAGGCAAAGGCGGGGCCATCCCCTTCCTTAAATTTCAGTGCCTCGGCGGCATCAAGTGCAACATGGCCCTTCATCGCGCGCACCCAACCGCGCTGCGACATGATAACGGTGATCGGTTCCCGCTCAATCATAGCTTCGAGCGGAATGTCGCGCGCAGGCGCCGCCTCCTCCACCCAGGTGCGCCGCTTGCCAAGCGGCGTCTCTGGGCCATAGCGGTCGCGCAAAGCCGCAAGGTCTTTCTTCAGGCGGGTCTTCTGCCGGGCGGGGCTTTCAAGCAGCTGCACCAGCCCATCGCGTTCGGCCATCAGCTTATCACGCTCGCCCTTAATCTCCATTTCCTCAAGCCGCCTAAGGCTGCGCAACCGCATATTGAGGATCGCCTCGGCCTGGCGGTCAGTCAGGTTGAACTCCGCCATCATAACGGGCTTTGGCTCATCTTCGGTGCGGATAATCTCAATCACACGGTCAAGGTTCAGATAGGCGATGAGATAGCCATCGAGCAGCTCGACCCGATCATCAATCTTGCCCAGACGGTGCTGTGACCGACGCACCAGAACCTCAATTTGATGATCAAGCCATGCGGCGAGCACATCCTTCAAGCCCATGACGCGCGGCGTGCGATCAGCCCCCAAAACATTGAGGTTTAGGGAGAATTTATTTTCAAGTTCGGTCAGCCGGAACAGGCTTTCCATCAACACATGCGGATCGACACTGCGGCTCTTTGGCTCAATGACCAAACGAATATCCTCAGACGATTCATCACGCACATCGGCCAAAATGGGCAGCTTCTTGTCGTTGACGATCTGGGCAATCGTCTCGATCAACTTGCCCTTTTGAACCTGATAGGGAATTTCCGTGACCACGACGACCCAAGTGCCGCGCCCTTGATCCTCCACCACCCAGCGCGCTCGGACGCGAAACGACCCGCGCCCCGTGGCATAGGCTTCGGCAATGGAGGCCGCGCTGTCGACCAATTGCCCCCCGGTTGGGAAGTCAGGGCCTTTGACAAACTGCATCAGCTCAAGCGGCTCACAGCGTGGATTGTCGATCACATGCGTCGCGGCATCGATAACTTCCGCCACATTATGCGGCGGGATGCTGGTCGCCATGCCGACTGCGATGCCCGATGATCCATTGGCCAGAAGATTGGGGAACAGGCCGGGGAAAACCTCTGGCTCTTCATCTTCGCCATTATAGGTCGGGCGATAATCGACCGTCCCGTCATCCAGCCCGGCCATCAGCTCAATGGCCGCCGCCGTCATGCGCGCTTCGGTATAGCGATAGGCCGCGGCATTATCGCCATCGATATTGCCAAAATTGCCCTGTCCGTCGACCAGCGGGTAGCGCAGGGAGAAGTCCTGCGCGAGGCGGACCATCGCGTCATAGACGCTGGCATCCCCGTGCGGGTGATATTTACCGATCACGTCGCCGACGACGCGCGCAGACTTTTTATAGGCCCCTGTCGGATCCAGCTTCAACTGACGCATCGCCCAGAGCAGGCGACGGTGGACCGGTTTCAGGCCGTCCCGTAAATCAGGCAGCGACCGCGCCGTGATAGTCGACATGGCATAGACCAGATAGCGTTCCGACAAGGCCGCATCGAACGGCGCATCGACAATGGAGTCGAATGGGTCTTCGGGCGTGTCGATCAGATCTGCCATGAGGGGCGCCTAGCGGATTGAAACAGGCTTGGAAATCGGGTCAGGCCGTTTTGGGCCGCCGGACCAAACCTTCCTGTGCACAAGTGGCAACGAGGCGGCCATCGCGCGTGTAAATCGACCCGCGATTAAAACCGCGACCCCGCGCCGCCCAAGGGCTGTCGCAATGATAGAGCAGCCAATCATTGACGTTCACATCATCATGGATCCACACGGCATGATCCAAACTGGCGGACATGAAGCCGGGCGTTACCCAAGTCACGCCATGCGGCAACGTGGATGTGCCCAGCAAATAACTGTCGCTGGCATAGGACAGGATCGCGCGGTGCATCGCTGGATCAGCGTCAATCGGCGCCGCTAGGCGGAACCAGATGTCTTGCACCGCCGGATCCCGCTTTTCCGTACCCAACCAGTCGCGTGGGTCGACGGGGCGATATTCAATCGGCCTTGGCTGGGTGAACCGTTCGCGCATCGGTTCGGGAATCTTGTCAGCAAAACGCAGGCGCAATTCCGTTTCGTTCGCAAGATCCTCAGGACCAGGCACATTCGGCATGGCGTCTTGGTGGGTGTAGCTTTCTTCCAGCCTTTGGAAAGAACAGGCCAGATTGAGAATGGGTTTATCCTGCTGCAAAGCGATCACGCGGCGGGTCGAAAAACTGCCACCGTCAAAGTCGCGCTCGACCCGATAGGTGATTTCAAAATCCTCGCTGCCTGCGCGCATGAAATAGGCGTGGAGCGAATGGGCAATCCGGTCTTCGGCTACCGTATCCTGCGCCGCCATCAGCGCCTGTGCGATCACCTGTCCGCCAAAGACACGCCCGACCCCGCCGTCTTTGCGGCGGCCAAGATACCAGCCATCCCCCATGCGTTGGACGGAGAGGAGCGCCGTTAAGTCTGCTACAAGCTTTTGAGAGTCTGTTGTCATAACTTGGCGTTTGCGTTGCCTGCACCACAAATGCAATGCCACAAAAAGGCGAAGGCGGTGTCAGCGCGGCGGTGCAGGCTCCGGCAAACGCCTTATGGTCAAGATACGCACCACGGGGTCAAGCATCTGGCCCTTCATCCACCCCTCTCCCTTGGTCGGTGAGGTTGGGCTCATGTGGATCTTGCGTACCACATCCATCCCATCAACCACATAGCCGAATACGGCATAGCCCTCTGGCTCTTCAACCCTGGGGCGGGCGGGATCGGCATCCAACCCGGGGAGCGGACTGACAAGGATTGAAAAATCACCCGTTGCCGTGCCTGGCGCAAAGCGCGCCATCGATAGCGCCCCTGTCAGATGCTTGAGGCCCGTCACATTTGTTGGCTCATGCGCAATAGGTTTCAAAATGCGCTTGGGGTCATTTTGCGTCCCGCCCTGAACCAGCCCCTGTCCATTGCCATCGTCGTCCACGCCAAGTTTCATCGCTCGGTAAAAGACAGTGCCGTCAAAGCGTTTTTGATCCAGATAGCGCAAGAAATTGCCCGCCGTGATGGGCGCATGCTCCCGATCCACCTCGGCCGTTATCACCCCGAGACTTGTCGTGACGACCACCCGAACGCGCGGGGCCGTGTCCTGCACAGGCGCCGGGCGCGGCGCGGCGACAGACGGCCGGGCCTTGCGAACGGGCGCCGCATCCGCCGGAAACAAGGCCATCACCAAGACCGCAATCAAGCCCAGCTTGACGAGCAGCAAAGCAAAGAAGAGCAAGGCCTTGCCCAAGGGTCGTTTAGGAAGGATCAGGCGGCTGTACATTGTTGCATCATGCCGCGCCCATGCGGGCTGCGAAAGTCAAAAAAAAGGGCCGCATTGCTGCGACCCCTTTTCCTTGTCTATCTGATCAGATTAATCAGTCATCATCACCCTTCAGAAAGGCGGGCATATGGTCGGCATTGCCGCCCTCACCACCTTCTGAGCGCTCCTGACGCGGGCCGCGATCACGGTCACGACCACCGCCGCCACCGCTGCGCCGACGATCCCCATCGCGGCGCGGGCCACGATCCGGACCATCCCCACGCGGTTCGCGCGGTTCACGGGCCGGGCGGGTATCTTCCAGCTCTTCACCGGTTTCCTGATCAACTACACGCATGGACAGGCGCACCTTGCCGCGGTTGTCAATTTCAAGAACCTTGACCTTGACGTCCTGCCCTTCGGACACAACGTCGGTCGGCTTTTCAACGCGCTCATTCTTCATTTCGGACACGTGGACGAGGCCGTCCTTGCCACCCATGAAGTTCACAAAGGCGCCGA
>CAMAQU010000082.1 GCA_945860425.1 Sphingomonas paucimobilis | reverse complement strand
GGGCGCCTCTCCGCACGCCTCCAACTGCTTTTCCATATTTTCTTTGATCTTGTGCATCGGCACATGGCCGGGCCCTTCGATCATCACCTGAACATCTTGCGCCCATGCACGCTTGGTCAGTTCGCCCAGCGTGTAGAGCTCGGCAAATTGGGCTTCGTCATTGGCGTCGTAAATGCTGCCGGGGCGCAGGCCGTCACCAAGGCTATAGGCAACGTCATAGGCCTTCATAATCTCGGTGATTTCGTCAAAGCGTTCGTAGAGGAAGCTTTCTTTATGATGCGCAAGGCACCATTTCGCCATGATACTGCCGCCGCGTGACACGATGCCGGTCATGCGCTTGGCCGCCAATGGGACATACGGCAGGCGGACGCCCGCGTGGATGGTGAAATAATCGACGCCCTGTTCGGCTTGCTCAATCAACGTATCGGCGAAGATTTCCCATGTTAGGTCTTCGGCAACGCCACCGACCTTTTCCAACGCCTGATAAATGGGCACGGTGCCGATTGGCACGGGGGCGTTGCGCAAAATCCATTCGCGGGTGTCGTGAATATTGCGGCCGGTGGACAGATCCATCACGGTGTCCGCGCCCCAGCGGATCGACCAGACCATCTTGTCGACCTCCGTCGCCACGTCGGATGCAACCGCGCTGTTGCCGATATTGGCGTTGATCTTGACCAAGAAATTGCGGCCAATCGCCATTGGTTCGGATTCAGGGTGGTTGATATTATTGGGGATGATCGCGCGGCCACGGGCGATTTCGTCGCGGACGAACTCTGGGGTCACATAATCAGGGATCGACGCGCCAAAGCTTTCGCCGTCGCGCTTATATTCGGCAAGGCGTGCGCGGCCCAGATTCTCGCGCTCCGCGACATATTCCATTTCAGGGGTGATGATGCCCTTACGCGCATAATGCATTTGGCTGACGTTGTTGCCGGGCTTTGCGCGGAGCACTTGCTTGCGGACATTGGGGAATGGGGCGACGCCGCCGCTGCGGTCGGGGCCAAGCTGACCATTGTCCTCAGGCTTTACTTCGCGCTGCGTGACCTCCATCACATCGCCGCGCGCCATAATCCATGGGCGGCGGATTTCCGGCAAACCCGTGGCAATATCAATCAGGGCATCGGGATCGGTATAGGGGCCAGACGTGTCATAGACGCGCACAGGGGCCTCCCCAGAGCTTGGCTCAAGATGGATCTCCCGCATGGCGACCCTATGCTTGCCGACATAGATCTTCTTTGACCCGCGAATCGGGCCCGTTGTTACGCCGATTTCGGTGCGCGCTGATATGTCTGCCACTGCTCGTCTCCTCAAATCTTGGTTGAAGAGAGCGGCTGTCGTGCACGTCCGCAGGGCGTGCAGTCTCCGCTCCCTCCGCCGGTGCTAGCCGGATCAGGTTCAGCGGGTCGTGTGGCGCTTACCCACACCTCTCAGCCAGAGCTGGCTCCCCGGGGATGTATCCTTGATAAGCATTTGTGGTGCCCATGAAAAGGTCTGTTTGGCCGCCCTTGTCAGAAATGCGCAATGAGCCCCTAAAACATATATCGCATCGTGATCGGCAGGCGCACCGGATCTGCCCCAACCGAGAATTGCGCGCTTTTGAACTTGGGCGGGCCAAAGCCAATTTTGGGGTTGCGTGACATGCCAAAGCCTTCCTTTGGTAAGAAGACCGCAAGATCCATTTTGGTGTTGCTATTCTCATCATGGATCAGGGCAATGGCATATGTCCCCGGCGGCACATTATCGAACCGCGCGGTGACGGACGGGCGCGCCGGGATCGAGAGTTTAAGACTCTTGGGGTCGCGCCCGCAATCGGGATAGGCCTTTGGATCTGCCGTCAGGCAGACCAATATGGCCCCGCGCGCATTGCGCACGCCCGAGATATCAACATCAACGGGTGCGCCTGTCGCCGCCGCTACTGGCGAAGCGGCCAAGGCCAAGATCAGTGCCGCAAAGCCTGTCCCAAAACCGGAAGTAAAGCCCATAATTCCCCCTATAGGAGTCGTGATGTTTTTGATGATGGGTCGCCGTGATCATCCACTGACCCAATGGCCCATGCACCACCGCTTTGGGAAACATCTCCCAGCCCATATGGTTGCCAACCCCCATGATGGTCATGATGGAGAGAACCACAGCCAAAGACGCAACATGAATGGGAATGATGAACACAAGTGCGGGAATAACAATCGCCCCGGTCACCGCCTCCCAAGGATGAAAGCTCATCGCCGCCCAGGCAGTTGGGGGACGGCTGTCATGATGCACGGCATGGGCAATGCGGAACAGCCGGGGCTGATGCATCCAGCGATGCGTCCAGTAAAACCATGTATCATGGGCCAGCAGAAAGAGCAGAACGGAAACGGGCAGATACCAAAGCGGATAATCCGCCGCGTCAGTGTATATCTTCGTCCAACCTTGGGCTTGCCAGCCCCAAGCTACAACGCCTGCGGGCGCGCCATAAATGCCGGCCGATGCAAGGCTCCAACCAATTTCGCGCCGAATCTGTCGATCTAGTCCGGCATAAAGCCCGCGATGCCGAAGACGCGTTGCCCAGGCAAAGGCCCCACTGGTCAAGAGATACCGGCCGCCCACAATCAGCGTCATCGCAAAGGCGGAACCAATCAGGGCTGGGAGCGCATCCATAACACGGGCTTAGCCCATCAAGGACGCGCCGCCTATAGGCCCCTTTGGGAGGGGGCTACCTCATGCAAAAATAGCAACGCTCTGCCGTCCCAATAGGATCGGCCGACCCTGACTGTCCCAAAGCGCCATAGATTGACCTGAATAGCCCTGCCGCACCGCTTCATCGCGGGACTGCATCAGAACCCACTCGCCAGCCTTGAAACGGCCGGGCTCCACTAGATCAAACTGCCAAGTCATTGAACTGATCGCCGCAGGTGCCACCAGCCGCGGCATCGACGCGGGCGGCAGAGCATCCGCCATCGCGATGAGCGCAGACATGCCATCCGGCGTGTCCGAATCACGATGCCGCACCCAGACCAGCATCTCCCCTGTCGGCGCGCCAGATACTGGGCGGCAACCGGCGGCCAACCGCATATCAAAATGCGCCGCAAAGGCCGGATGCCGATCCCCAAATAGGGACTGACAGGCCTCTGGCCCGGCCACATTGGGTGCAGAAGCGGCATCAATATCAAAGCTTGAAGGCCGCGCCTCGCCAAAGGCGAACAGCGCGCGGGTCGCGACATTGCCGTCCGCAATCAAGTCACAGGCCAGAACGCTGACCGATTTTCCCTGCCGCAAGATGCTGGGGGCCAAAATGGATTCGCCGGTCGCCGGGCCAACAAAGGCAATCTGGCCTGACCGCAAAGGGGGCAGACCGGGCACGAACTGTTCACAGGCCGCGTGGCAAAAGGCGGCGGATATGCCGCCATAAAGGGTGCGCCCCTGCCGCCAATCATCACTGGCATTGACCGACCAACGCCCTGCCCCGGCAGGAGAGATGCTGTCCAGCAATTGACTAAAGGGCGTCATGCTTTTCCTTTCGCTTTTGGCGCAGCGCCTTTAGAGCGCGATTGTGAAAAACACCACGACAAGCTGCGACATTGCCATTGCGGGCGGCGGATTATCCGCCGGGCTGATTGCGCTCGCCCTTGCAAAACAGCATCCACATCTCGACGTTCGGATTGTCGAGGCAGAGGAAAAGCTCGGCGGAAACCACGTGTGGTCGTTCTTTGATAGCGATGTGGTCCCGGACGACCGCTGGATGATAGAGCCGCTGATCTGTCACCGCTGGCCGCGCTATGACGTCCGCTTTCCCAAATTGAAACGAACGGTTGCAGCTGCCTATAACAGCATCGACTCCGCCCAATTTGATCGGGTCGTGCGCAATGCCCTTCCCGATGGGCGCATCCTGCAGGGCAATGTCTGGACCGTCACACCCAATCAACTGACGCTGGCGGACGGGCGCGTGATCAAGGCCGGGCTTGTCATCGACGCGCGCGGCCCCGGCGATCTGTCCACCCTCAATTGCGGATGGCAGAAATTTGTGGGTCAGGCCTTCACCGTTCCCGGCGGACATGGCCTTGAGCATCCCATTGTGATGGACGCAACGGTGGAGCAGATCGATGGCTATCGCTTTGTCTATTGCCTGCCGTTCAGCGCCGACACGGTGTTTATTGAAGATACCTATTATAGCGACACGCCCGATCTGGATGTGCCCGCCATCCGCGCGCGCATCCGGGCCTATGCGGAGGCAAAGGGCTGGGCGGCAGCCACCCCCAATGATGAAGAAACGGGCGTTCTTCCAGTGATCATCGGGGGAGCGTTTGAAGATTATTGGGCATCGACGGGGACGGGCCTTGCCAAAGCGGGCCTCCGGGCTGGACTGTGCCAGCCCGTGACCGGCTATTCTCTGCCCGATGCGGTGCGCCTTGCCAGCCACATTGCCAAACACCCAAATCTGACCGCCGCCGATTTTCATGACTATGCTCGCCGCATCTGGGCGGGTCGCGGCTTTTATCGGATGCTGGATGCCATGTTGTTTCGCGCGGCGGAGCCGCAGGCGCGATACCGCGTCCTTGAACGCTTCTACGGACTTTCGGAGGGGTTGATTGCACGCTTCTATGCAGGGCATTCTAGTCTCCTCGACAAAATGCGCGTGTTGGCTGGAAAGCCGCCTGTGCCAATTGGCCGCGCGATCCGCGCAATCCTGGAGAATAGATTTTGAAAACGGCAATCGTCATCGGGGCTGGATTTGGTGGGCTTGCCCTTGCCATTCGCCTGCAATCCGCCGGAATTCAAACGACGATCGTCGAAGCGCGGGATAAGCCGGGCGGGCGCGCTTATCATTGGAATGAAGATGGCTTCGTCTTCGATGCAGGGCCAACCGTCATCACCGACCCGCCCTGCCTAGAAGATCTATGGGCCTTATCTGGCCAGTCGATCGCTCAGGATGTGGATCTGATGCCTGTCCGCCCCTTTTACCGGCTGCATTGGCCGGACGGCACAATCTATGATTATGCCAATGACGAAGAGGCACTGCGCGCGGAGATCCGCCGCATCGCCCCGGATGATCTTGAAGGCTATGAGAAGTTCCAAGAATATTCAAAGGGCGTGGAGCGCGAAGGCTACCAAAAGCTTGGCTCCGTCGCCTTTTTAACGATCATGTCGATGCTGAAAGCGGCACCCGCCCTTGCCCGTTATCAGGCATGGCGATCTGTCTATTCCATCGCCTCTTCCTATGTGAAGAATGAAAAGCTGCGTCAGGCCCTGTCGTTCCAGACCCTGCTTGTCGGCGGCAATCCGATGACGACCAGTTCCATCTATGCGCTGATCCACACCATTGAAAAGCGGGGCGGCGTCTGGTTCGCACGCGGCGGCACCAATCGGCTGGTGGCGGGCATGGTGGCGCTGTTTGAACGGCTGGGCGGCACACTCCGCCTCAATGATCCGGTTGCAGAAATCGAAACCGATGGAAAACGGGCAACGGGCGTGCGCACCAAAAGCGGCTGGCATCAACAGGCCGATGCGGTCGCCACCAATGGCGATTTGATGCACACCTATCGCGATCTGCTGCCCAATCATCCGCGCGGGAAGAAGGCTGCGAAATCGCTTAAAAGAAAGCGGTGGTCGCCCTCGCTCTTTGTGGTGCATTTCGGACTGAAGGGTAGTTTCCCAGAGATACCGCACCACATGATCCTGTTCGGGCCACGCTATAAGGGGCTGCTGGACGACATTTACAAAAATGGGCGCGTGCCAGAAGATTTCTCTTTGTATCTGCATCACCCCAGCGTCACCGACCCGGCCATGGCGCCCGAAGGTCACTCAACTTTCTATGTGCTCGCGCCCGTTGCCCATCTCGGCAAGGCGAAGGCCGATTGGGATGGGGAATTTGGGGAGGCATTCAAGCAACGCATTCTCGATGAAGTTGCCAAGCGCCTCATCCCCGATTTGAAGGATCGTCTGGTCACCAGCTTCCATTATGCGCCAACCGATTTCGGTCGGGATTTGAATGCCCATTTGGGTAGCGCCTTCAGCTTGGAGCCGGTTCTCTGGCAAAGCGCCTATTTCCGCGCGCATAACCGCGATGATGTGATCCCCAATCTCTATTTTGTGGGGGCAGGTACGCATCCGGGCGCAGGCATTCCGGGCGTGGTTGGCAGTGCAAAGGCCACCGCTGCTCTCATGCTCGAAGACCTTGCCTGAGCCGTATAAGCAGGGCATGGGCGTCCCATGAAACGCATTGCAGTCTATTGTGGGTCGGCATCGCCTGCCGACCCCATCTTCATTGAAACCGCAAAGATGGTTGGGCGGACGCTGGCGGAACGCGGCATAGGCCTTGTCTATGGCGGCGGAAAACTCGGCCTAATGGGCGCAGTTGCCAATGCGACGCTGGCCGCAGGCGGGGAAGTGATTGGCGTCATCCCCGAAGCCCTTACTGGCAGCGAAGTCGCCCATCATGGCTGCACCGAGCTTCATATTGTGCCCGGCATGCATGAGCGTAAGCGCATGTTTACCGAACGGTCAGATGGATTTCTGACTATTCCCGGCGGCGTCGGGACGATGGATGAACTGTGGGAAGCGATCAGTTGGGCCCAGCTGGGCTATCACCAAAAGCCCGTCGGCCTTCTCAATGTCGCGGGCTTTTATGATAAGCTGATCGATTTCAACGCCCAGATGATCTCGACGGGATTTATCCGGGAACAGCATAAAAACATCCTCCTCGCGGATGATAATCTGGCGCGACTGTTGGAACGAATGGACAGCTACGTCCCGCATACGACGATCTTCGCGATGAAGGCAGAGGATCTCTAGACGCACGTGGCGGATCGGCGCGCCCTTCTCGTTACGCAGGCGCGTGACAGCATTGCCAAGGGCTCGCGATCCTTTGCCCTCGCCTCCCGCCTGTTTGCGCCAGAAACACGAGAGCGAGCATGGCTGCTCTACAGCTGGTGCCGGGCCTGCGATGACATTGCCGATGGGCAGGATCATGGCGGCGCATTGAGCCGGGTGGATAATCCGCAAGAACGGCTGACCTATTTGCAGAATATGACAGAGCGTGCCCTCGCTGGTGAGGAGACGGGCGAGCCCGCCTTTGATGCATTGGCGCTGGTCGTGGCGGAATGCCGCATTCCTCATGCTTGGCCACGCGACCTGATTCAGGGGTTTGCGCTGGATGCCGCAGAGTTTAGCCCGCGCAGTGAGGCTGATCTTTTGAAATATTGCTATCATGTCGCTGGC